>JADGQV010000041.1 GCA_017881465.1 Gemmatimonadaceae bacterium | reverse complement strand
ATGGCCCCGTCGACGAGGTAGGGCTTGAACATGTCGAGGTCCGCCTTCGCACCCTCGTAGGTGTGATCACCGTCGATCCAGAGAAAGCGAATCGAGTCCTTCCACTCGCGCGCCAGCTCGTGCGAGTACACGCGCTTGATCTCGACGCGCTCGAAGACTCCCGCCGTCCTGAGGTTGGCGACGAAGTCTTCGTAGGTGGTCGTCTTGCCGCGGAGGTCGGGATCCGTGGTCGCCGGCGACGTGTGCGGATCAACCGCGACTACGGTGCCGAGTCCCAGCTCGCGGGTAACGTAGGCAATTCCGACCGTCGATCTGCCCTTGAAGCTGCCGATTTCGAGATTCTTTCCCTGTGCGGGCGCAAGCGCGGCCGCGGCCATCACGAAGCGCGCCTCTCGCTCGGAGAGATAGCCCGACGTCGCGGAAACGCGACGCCACCCCTGATCGATGATCGCCGCGATGTGGTCGAGGTCGCGCTTTGGCGTCAGAACTCCAGCTGAGAATCGTCGTCCATGTCGTCGCGAATGGAGCGGCCGGTTGTGCGCGATCGGCTCTCGAACGACTGCACGAGGGCCATGAGCCTATGGCGTTCCAGCGGGAGAACCAGATGTGCGAGCGTCGAGCGCTGAAGCTTCGGGGCGAGGAATGGCCGCTCGCCGTGCGTTTTCCCGTAAACGATGATCGCCCCGCCGGGCGTGAGAGGAAGTGTAGCGCCGGGTCCTCCATTCTCGAGCGCTTCGCAGGAGACGACGGCTATCGCCGGCAGATCTCCGTTGAGCGCACCTCCCACATCTCCAATCGTTGCCGCCAGCAAAACCTCATGTCCAAATCCAATCAGTGTCTGCGCGAGCCCTTCGAGCAGCGCCACATCAGTGCCGACGAGAATCACTTTTGCCACTATGGAGTTTCCCTCAGCCAGCCAAGCGTTGAACTGATTCCAGATCCGCCTCGCTGATCTCCACTACCTTCGTCCGCGAGGAATGGCCAGAAACGATGCACACATTGCGCCGTGCTGTCTTGAGCGCTTTGGAAAGAAACTCGATCAGGGCGTCGTTCGCCAATCCGTCCACCGGCGGAGCTGTCACGCGTACCTTCAGTGCGACGCCCTGCAAGCCTACGATCTCGTTTTTCGACGCTCGAGGCTGGAGGCGAACCGAGAATCGTACCGCGTCACCTCGGCGATGCGCGTCAAAATCACTCACATCAAACGGAACAGGAACGACTCGATGATGTTGATCAGTATGTACGCGAGAATCGGAGTTATGTCGAGTCCACCGAGGTTGGGAACGACGCGCCGGAGGGGCGCGAGCATCGGCTCGCTCAGCCGGTAGCTCCAGTTGACCCATTTCGAGTAGGGAGAAATCGGCAGCCAGGAGCTGATCACCCTCACGATAATCGCCGCCTTGAGAATCGTGAAAGTCCAGCTCACGAGCAGGTGGAAGACTCCGGCAGTTCCTTCCTGCGAGGCGATGATGGATTTGACTACCTCGAGCCGAATCATGTCCAGCACCGTGAGCAGCAGGATTCCGCCGATCACGATTGCGGCGAGCGCCCACAATGGAGCCGCGGCCGGAGTTCCGCCGGCGCGGACCACTCTTCGCTCTATCGGCGCGATGATGGGATCCACCGTCGAGCGACAGAATCGCGCGACGACGTTGAAGGGACTGATTTTCTTCGTGCGAACAGCCCAGTCGAGCAGGCAGATTGCGCCGAACACGACCGCTATCGACAGCAGCGCGATGCGCAGAACAACGATTACTGCGTCCGCGCCGGCGAGAAAGGTTTCCATCTACTGGAGCGTCGGCCTCATGTGCAGCTCCTTGACGAGGAACGCAAATCTATCTGCGGCCTCGTCGATCAGCTTGGTCGTCGGCTTCCCCGCGCCGTGCCCCGCTTTCGTCTCGATCCTCACGAGAATTGGGTTAGCACAGGCGGGGGTGTTCGTCTGGCTCACGCTCATGTTTGAGCCCTGAGCTGCCTGGAGCGTAGCCACGAACTTGAAGGTGTGACCGGGAACGACTCGATCGTCGTGATCCGCGGTGAAAGCGAGCGTCGGCGGATAGCAGGTGCCCGGCTTGATGTTCTGGAGTGGAGAATACGCGCGCAGGTACTTGAACTGCTCCGCATTGTCCGACGATCCGTAATCCGAAGTCCAGGCCCATCCGATCGTGAACTTCTGGAAGCGCAGCATGTCCATCACTCCCACTTCCGGCAGCGTTGCTCCAAATAGCTCAGGACGCTGAGTCATCACTGCACCCACCAGCAGTCCGCCGTTCGAGCCGCCGCGGATCGCCAGCTTTGGAGTCGACGTGTATTTCTCCTTGATCAGGTACTCCGCCGCGGCGATGAAATCGTCGAAGACGTTCTGTTTCTTGGCCAGCATCCCTCCCTCGTGCCAATCCTTTCCGTACTCGCCGCCTCCCCTGAGGTTGGCGACTGCGTAGATGCCGCCCATCTCCATCCACGCGACGTTGGCAGCCGAGAAGGCGGGTGTGATGGAGATGTTGAAGCCGCCATAGGCGTAGAGGAGCGTCGGGTTCGTTCCGTCGAGCTGGATGCCTTTCTTCGCCGTGATGAACATCGGCACCCGCGTTCCATCCTTGCTCGTGTAGAAGACCTGCCGGGTTTCGTAGGATGTCGGATCGAACACCATCTTCGGCGCTCTGAATATCTCGTTCTTCCGCGACTTGAGATCGAAGCGATAGATCGTGGTTGGATTGAGGAACGACGTGAAGCTGTAGAACATCTCGTCGTCGCCCTGGCGCCCTTGGATGTCGCCGACCGTTCCGATGCCCGGCAGCGGCAGCTCACCGCGCTGGGTGAATCCGCCACCCAGAGCCTGGCCGCGCTCGCGCAGCACGAGCGGAGCCGTGCTGGTGTCATCGTAGACGCTCCCCGGATTGCGCGGCTGCTGTTGTGTGGGTTGTCCGCGCGGCCTCTGGTCGCGCTGGTCGTTGCGGGACCCGCTGAAGAAGCGCACGCTCGAGTGCGCATCCTGCAAATAATTGCCGACGATGTCGTCGCCGGCCGTCGACGCGCTCACGAGAGCGTCCTTGCTCTCGGGAATGATCGTGTTCCAGCGCTCTTCGCGCGGGTTGTCGATGCTGATGGCGACTATCCGTCCCTTCGGCGCGTTCCGGTCGGTGCGCACGTAGAAATTCGTGCCCCTGTTGCCCACGAACGAGTATTCGGCGTCGAGCTTGTCGATCAGCCTGACGACTGGGTTGTCGATCTGCGGCTTGCCCGGGTTGTCGAGATCGATGAAGTAGAGGCGTGTGCGGACGTCGGTCCCCTGCGAGACCGTGATGATCAGGTACTGGCCATCGTCGGTGACGGTGCCGTCGAACAGCCAGTCGGGCTGGTCGGGCCTATCGTAGACCAGCTCGTCGCGCGACTGCGGCCGATCAACCCGATGGTAGTAGAGCTTATGGTTGCGGTTGGTGTTGGTCATCTTGTTGCCCGACGTCGGCTCGTCGTAACGCGAGTAGAAGAAGCCCTTGTTGTCGTGCGTCCACGAGAGCCCCGAGAACTTGACCCACTTCACGGTGTCGGGGAGATCGCGGCCGGTGTTTACATCGCGCACGTGCAGCTCCTGCCAGTCGGAGCCGCTGGTCGAGATGCTGTACGCGAGATAGTGCCCGTCGTCCGACGACGCCGTTCCCGAAAGCGCGACAGTGCCGTCGGCCGAAAGCGCATTCGGGTCGAGCAGCACGCGGGACGGAGCGTTTCGGCCATCCTGCACGAGCAGCACGCTCTGATTCTGAAGTCCCGTGTTCTGAAAATAGAAATAGCGCCCGTTCTCCTTGAACGGCGCGGAATACCGCGCGTAATTCCAGAGCGTTGTGAGTCTGGCTTTGATCGCCGGTCGCTCCGGGATGGTCGCCAGGAAGGCGTCGGTGAGCCTGTTCTGGGCTTCTACCCACGCCTTCGTCGCGGGTGCATCGACATCCTCGAGCCAGCGGTAAGGATCGGCGATGCTCGTTCCGTGGTAGTCATCCACCTGCGTGCCGCGAGCGGCTGCCGGATACGCGAGGGGAGCGCTCGTCGTTTGCGCGGACATAGTGGCTGCAAACGACAGGAGGAGCGAGAGGACGGGGACACGAAGGTGGGACGTCCGGAAGTTGTGGCGCATGGGTGACTGGCCTGCTGGGCTAATGGTTATGATGTACTCCAATGTACGGCGCTTCCCCGGTTAGGTTCCACTGGAATCTGTCTCTTGCCAATGGCGGTGTGTTGAATGACGAAGGTTACGCGACCCTTGCAGAAAGACAGGCACTACTGGCTTCTCAAGTCGGATGCCGATTCGTTCTCCTTCGAGGATCTCTGGAATTTGCCCACTCGGACGACCCACTGGGACGGCGTGCGGAATTTCCAGGCGCGGAATTTCATGCGCGACGAGATGAAGAAGGGCGATCTGGCGTTTTTCTACCACTCCGGCGGGAGCGACCCGGGGATAGTGGGAATCGTCGAGATCGCGCGGGAAGGATATCCCGACCACACCGCGCTCGACCCGAAGGATCCGCATTACGATCCGAGGAGCAAGAGCGGGGAATCGTACTGGTCCATGGTGGACATCCATGCCATCGAACACTTTCCGCGCCACGTGTCGCTGAGCGAGCTGCGGACGAAGCCCGAGCTCGAGGGAATGTCCCTCCTCCAGAAGGGGAACCGCCTCTCGGTTCAGAAAGTCGGCGCGGCCGAGTGGAATGCCGTACTGAGGCTGGCCAAGCAGACGTCCGGCTGAGCCGGGACCGCCGAACCCATTTGCACCCTTCAGCGACGCCCGGCGTGGAGTGGTATGTTCCGTAGGAGATGACGGAATCCGTCTCACTCCTGGTGTCGGGAATGCCCGCGGAACTAGTCCGCGAAATCGGACTGAGGCTCCGTGGTGTCGTCATCAGCGAGTTTGAGAACACCCAGCAGATGGGCCGCGCTGCTGCTCGCGGGGAAGCCCGCCTGGTCCTTCTCAGTGACGCTCTTCCTACCGCGGATTCCATTTACATTGCCAGTCGCGCCAAAGACGCGAACGACGATGTGCGGATAGCATTCTCCATCTCGATGCAGCAGGCGGAAGCCGCGCTGCGCGCGTTGAAGGCAATCCATGTCGATCGCTTCTTCCTTTCTCCGGTGGACACGGAAGAAATGTTGTGGGAGCTCGCGAAAATGGGTGGCGTCGAGGTCCTCCCTCCTCAGGCATCCCATGGTGAGCATATCGCGGCCGCCGTATCAGAGGCGTGGGACCGCGCCCGCGCTCCCACCTTTCAGAAGATCGACATGCTCGACGACGCCGCGATCGCGCTTCTCGACAACAGCCTTTCCCCCGATCTGAAGGCGGCGGCCGAGCGGGCAGCACTGGGTATCGCCGAGATGGCAGGTCGATTCGGGTTCCAAAAGGGAGAGCGTGTCGCTCGCGACCTCGCGGAACGGCTCGCGAGCGAGTCTCTCACTGCAATTGACGGGGTTTCCATCTCGGAGCAGCTCCTGTCGCTGCGAGAGAACCTGGTAGGGGCCCCGTCTCCTCCTCCGGCTCCGCAACAGCCGGCCGATTCGTCGCGCGCCAAACCCGCCCCTTCGACGCCTACCGGCTCCGCAGCGATATCCGGCGATTCGTCCCTCGAAGGCCGCAGGATTCTCGTCATCGACGACGAGCCGATGATATCCCGGGGACTGACCACTCTCCTCGGAAAGCGCGGAATGACCGTGACCGCGGTGAACGATCCGCTTCGATTCTGGACCGTGCTCGACGAGACGAAGCCGAATCTGATTCTACTCGATCTCGAGATGCCGAAGATCAGCGGGACCGAACTGTGTCGTGTAGTGAGAAGCGATCCCCGCTGGAGCGAGCTCCCCGTGATTTTTTTGACGGGACACACGGATCAGGCGAGTGTGCAGCGGGTGTTTGCGGCGGGCGCTGACGATTACGTCGGCAAGCCGTTCGTCCCGGCCGAGTTGATGATGCGCATTGAGAGCCGCCTCACCGGGGTGAAGGCGCGGCGCGCCCCGGTGGAGACCGATCCGCTGACGGGCTTACCGATAGCACACAAAGCGACGGAGCAAATCAACCGCTTTCTGCGGCTGGCGCGGAGAAAATCCGATCCGTACTCGATCGGTGTCCTTCAGGTCGACGCCTTCGCGAGCCTCGCAAGCACGTTCGGTCGCGGCACCGGTGATGTGGTCTTGCGCGCCATCGGCGAGCTTCTCCCGAAATCGTTTCGAGCCGAAGACGTCGTCGGCTGGTGGGGCGGGGCGGATTTCACGATCGGCATGTACGGAAGCACCAAGGAACACGCTGCCATCAAGCTCGGTCAGGTCTGCTCCAAAATCGCCGATCAGAATTTCCTGTCGGACGATGGCCGGAGGGTTCACGTCTCTTGCAGCGGAGGCGTTTCGCAATACCAGACCGATGGAGATACCGTCGCCGCGTTGCGGGAGGAGGCGCTCAAGGCTCTCGAGCAAGTCAGGGCGACCGGTGGCGTCAGATCGACCGGTGGCGCAATTCGCGTCGGCATCTCCGGGTCAAAGGCGGTCGGACTGCTGACGCGTCGAGTGGATGTCGCCATCGTCGACGATGACACGGCGCTCGTATCCCTGCTGCAACATGCGATGGAGAGCCGCAGCCTTCGCGTTGCCACTTTTGCCGACGGGGAGACCGCGGTGGCGGCGCTTACCGGAAGCGCACCCGAGGTGCAGGCATCCCTGATCCTGCTCGACGTCGACATCCCGGCCCTGAATGGGCTTGACGTGCTGCGGCGGCTGAAGGCCGGCGAAATAACGAGATCGAGCAGCGTCGTGATGCTGACATCTCGCACCGGCGAGCGCGACGTGCTGGCCGCCCTCGAGCTTGGCGCCGCCGATCACATCGCCAAGCCCTTCAGCGTTCCAGTCCTGATGCACAAGGTTCGCGCAATGCTGAAGCAGAGCCAGGCGTGATAAGCAAACAACTCCTCAACATAGTGATGCTGATTGAGATCGGGCTCCTGATGCTCGCGGTCGGTCTCTTCTTCGCGCACGGGCTCTGGCTTTTTCTCAATCAGCGTCGAATCCGTCGCCTGACGGAAGTGGCGCGTGAGTCGCTCGCGCATCTCGTCACGCGCGGCACTGTAAACGTCGACGACATCGACGCTCTCCGGCAGCTTCCGAACAACGTGCAGGTAATGGCGTTTCTCGAGATGTCGCGCAACGTGACGGGAGCGGGAAAGGAAAGACTCAGCTTCGTCGCGCGACAGGTTGGTCTCGTTGATCGCGCCCAGAAGTTGTGCGTTAGCAGGCGGTGGACGCGGCGTCTTCGCGGCGCGCGCATCTTGTCGCGCCTGGGCGTAGTGGACCCACTCGTCCAGCAGCTCCTCTCCGATCCGCATCCGGCGGTCCGCGCGCAAGCCGCGGAATGGGCCGCCGCTCAGCCGTCCGTCCCGGTGATCTCCGCCATGTTGACTCTGCTGGCGGACCCAGCGACGCAGGCGCGCTTTGCGGTGCAGGATGCGCTCCTGCGCATGGGCGGTGTCGTCGCAGAGCCGCTCGCCACGTTCCTGGAGAGACATACCGGGCGAGCGGCGGAAGCGGGTCTTCGCGTCGCCGAGTCGCTGGCGGAGCCAAGCTTCATGCCGGCAGCGCTGCGTTTGTCGTGTAGCGAGGATGTGGGCGTTCGGATCGCGGCGGCGAAGCTGCTTGGTGCGGTCGGCGACGCTGCAGCGGCCCAACGACTGATTGAGCTGCTGGACGATGATGATTCGAGTGTCAGGGCTGCTGCGGCGCAGGGTCTCGGACGGATGCAGCACTGGCAGGCGGCATCATTACTGGCGTATCGTCTGCGCGACTCGGCCTGGAGAGTTCGGCGCGCAGCCGGTCTTGCTCTTCGCTCGATTGGCGCACCGGGCGTGCTGTTCCTCCGGCGGGCGCTCAAGGAAGACGATGCCTTCGCGTCTGACATGGCCCAGCAGGTTCTCGACCTCCCCACCGCGGCGGCATCGGGATGAGCGGCTTTACGCAGACCGCGGTCAGCCAGATTCTGGTCAAGGGCCAGTTGATCGTGCTCTTGTACTTCTTCGCCGTCAACGGCTGGTATCTGATCCTGCTCGTCAGCTCGCTGCTCGAGCTCCGCCGCCACATGCTCCTCATCACAGACGAGAGCCGCCATCTACTCCTGAGCTCGACTCTCTCGCCCACGATCTCGATCCTCGCGCCCGCTTTCAACGAGGAAGCCACGATCGACGCGAGCTTGCGCGCGCTGCTCGCGCTCCAGTACCCGAATCTCGAGGTAATCGTGGTGAGTGACGGCTCGAAAGACCGAACCGTCCAGGTTCTCATCGAAAGGTTCGACCTCGTACCTGTGAAGACGATCTACGAGCACCGCATCAAGACTAAACCGGTGCGCTCGCTCTATCGTTCAGCGACGTACCCTTCGCTCGTCGTCGTCGACAAGGACAATGGAGGAAAAGCCGACGCCCTGAACGTCGGGCTCAGCTTCGCGCGCGGCGAGCTGGTATGCGCGATGGATGCCGACACTCTGATCGAGGCCGACGGGCTTCAGCGCATGGTACGTCCTTTCCTCTACGCCACCGACGTCGTCGCGACGGGCGGAACGATTCGAGTCGTCAACGGATCGGAAGTGAAATTCGGCCGCGTCGTCAGGGCCGCCGTTCCCACCAGCCTGCTGGCGGGAGTTCAGGTCGTCGAATACCTCCGCGCGTTTCTGTTCGGCCGTCTTGGATGGAATCGACTTGGCGGGAATATCATCATCTCCGGAGCCTTTGGACTCTTTCAGCGCGAGGCAGTGCTGAGCGCGGGCGGCTATCTCCACGATACGGTCGGCGAGGACATGGAGCTGGTGCTGCGCCTGAAGAGGCTCTCGTACGAGCGCGGCGGCCCCGGAAAGATCGCGTTCGTTCCCGATCCGGTGGCGTGGACCGAAGTGCCCGAGTCGGCAAAAGTGCTTGGGCGGCAGCGCGATCGATGGCATCGTGGGCTGGCTGACGTGCTGTGGAGGCACCGGCGGATGTTGTTCAATCCGCGTTACGGGGTGACGGGCCTCTTCGTGTTCCCGTATTACGCGTTCGTAGAGCTGCTGGCTCCGGTGATTGAGGCAGCCGGTCTGATCGGTCTGGCTTTCGGGCTCGCGACGGGTGTCATCGACTGGAACTTCGCGGGACTCTTCTATCTCACTGCGTACGGACTCGGCACCGCGCTCACCGCGTTCACGCTGATTCTCGAGGATCTGAGCTTTCACCGCTACGAGACGTTCCGCGACCGCGCCCTTCTTTTCTGGTGGGCGCTCGTCGAGAATCTCGGCTACCGCCAGCTGACGGTTTACTGGAGACTGCGCGGCCTCTGGAAATTCCTGCGCGGGAAAAAGGATTGGGGCAGCATGGAGCGAAAAGGCTTCCATCCCGTGACGGCATCGTAGGGTCGGTGTTGTCCCCGCGCCTTGTTCAGCGAAAGAATTGCTGCCAATCTCTGGTGAGGGAAAGAAGAGCTCTCAGCCGGAGAAACCGATGCTACGCATTTCCTCGATCATTGTGGCAGTGCTCGCCGCTTCTGCCATCGCCTGCGCGTCACACCCTCCGTCAACCGAGGTCACCGCCAGCGATTTCGACCTCAATCCCCTCGTTGGTGAGTGGCGCGGCGATTACAGCAGCGCCCAAACCGGAAGAACGGGCACGATCGCTTTCACGCTCCGCGCGGGTGAGTCTTCTGCTTCCGGGAACATCGTGATGATTCCGCGCGCCGACTCGTTGCTGACGCCGGCCGAGCGTGAGCTCGTGACCAACGTTTCGGCGCCTGGAAGATCGGTGCTCACGATTCACTTTGTCAGGAAGGAAGGCGGCAATCTGAGCGGCACGCTCGATCCGTACCGGGATCCTGATTGTGGCTGCCCGGTCATAACGACATTTCAAGGATCCTTTCGCGATGCTCGCATGATCGAGGGAACATTCAGCACCGTTCCGTCCGAGCCGGGACGCAGTGTCACGGGCGGGACATGGAAAGTCACGCGGGTGAAGCGGCTCTAAATCCCCGGCCCGGACTGGTTCGCCCCGGTTCAGGAGCTCTGATCGGGTTCGTCCTGAGCCGCGATCTCCAGATGGAACTTGTGCAGGAAGCGGTGCAGCGCCGGCGCGAAGAGCACATTCGGAGAATGAAGAGCCGTCGCGGCGGTATCGGCATCATCATGATCTCCGGATCAGGCATTGGGGCCCGTAACCCTGCGATTGAACGGCATTAGTCTCTCCCCATTGCACACATGCGATTGTCACCCGCGGCGGCGTTGCGCTAAATTTGATGCAATCAACTGGAGAACAGGATGCCGAAGACCGGTTCGACTTCAACACGCGCCGCGCCCAAGAAGAATACCGCCAAGCCAGCCGCTGCCCCCAACAAGGACTCAGCGAAGGCCTCCCCCGCAGCTCCCGCATCCACGGCGGGAAGCGCGCTCGAAATAAAGGACACCCGCACCACCAAGACATATAGCGTCCCGGTCGCTGATGGCGCGATCCGCGCCATCGACCTCAAGAAGATCAAGACGGCTGATCCCAACGATTCGGGTCTCATGAGCTACGACCCGGCGTTTCTGAACACCGCATCGTGCCGGAGCGCCATCACGTTCATCGATGGCGACAAGGGAATCCTCCGCTATCGCGGCTACCCGATAGAGCAGCTCGCGGAGAATGCCACCTTCCTCGAGGTCGCGTGGCTGCTTCGCCACGGTGAGCTGCCGAACCAGCAGGAGTACGACCAGTTCCTCCACGATATCACGTTCCACACCTACGTCCACGAGAACATGCGGAAGTTCCTCGAAGGCTTCCGCTACGACGCGCATCCGATGGCGATACTCAACAGCTCAATCGCCGGGCTGGCATCGTTCTATCCATCGGCGCGCAACATCTTCGACGAGACCGAGCGGAATGTCTCGATGATCCGGCTGCTGGCGAAGACGCCGACCATTGCCGCGTTCTCGTACCGCCACGTGAAGGGACTTCCCTTCGTGTATCCGGACAATCGCCTCTCGTACGTCGAGAACTTCCTGTCGATGGTCGCGCGCATGAGCGAGTCGAAGTATGAGGCGAACCCCGTTTTCGCGCGCGCTCTGGAGATCCTGTTCATTCTGCACGCCGACCACGAGCAGAACTGCTCGACCAACGCCGTGCGCGCTGTCGGATCATCGCACGTCGATCCGTTCTCGGCCGCTTCGGCGGGAGTAGCCGCCCTGTTCGGTCCGCTCCACGGCGGCGCCAACGAGCAGGTCCTCCGGATGATCAGTGAGATCGGCAGCGTCAAGAACGTCCCCAAATTCATCGAGAGCGTGAAGAGCGGCGAGGGCGGGAGGCTGATGGGTTTCGGCCACCGCGTCTACAAGAGCTACGATCCGCGCGCCAAGATCGTTAAGAAGCTGGCCGACGAAGTGTTCAAGGTGGTCGGCGTCGACAAGGACCTGGAGATCGCGCTCGAGCTCGAGCGAATCGCGCTTTCCGACGACTACTTCACCTCGCGCAAGCTGTATCCGAACGTCGATTTCTACACGGGACTGATCTATCGCTCGATGGCGTTCCCGACGGATTTCTTCACCGTCCTTTTCGCGATCGGCCGCATGCCGGGCTGGCTCGCCCAGTGGGAGGAGATGCTGCTCGACAAGGAGCAGAAGATCGCTCGGCCGCGCCAGATCTACATTGGGCTTCCGGAAAGGCCGTTCCGGAGCAGGCTCAAGGCGAAGTAGAGTCAGAACTGCGACTGAACGGGTTGTGAGTTGCCAGCGACGCAGTTGCAGCTGTTAGCTGCAAACGTCGGGACGCAACTAAGTGGCGTGACGACAAAGGCAGTTGATTGTGCTCTGACCCGCGCCAGTAACGTCCCGACGTAGTGATGCTGATAGCCTTACAAGTTCAAAGCTGTCAGCTCACATCTCGTTCAGTTGCAGTTGTCGTTAGGTGGCAGCCGCGTACTCGACTCCCTCCGCCGCAAGTAGCGCCTTCTTCACTCCCGGTAGCCCGCTGTAACCGCCGATCGAGCCGTCGCTCATCACGACGCGATGGCATGGCACCACGACCGCGACCGGATTCGCCCCACACGCCCGTGCCACTGCGCGCGTCGCCTTCGGCCGCTTGATCGCCTGCGCTACATCGAGGTACGAGCGGGTCGAACCGGCTGGAATCGCGAGAAGCTGTTTCCAGACTTCGCGTTGGAAATCCGTGCCCTGCAGATCGAGCGGGAGGACGTCGTCGACCTTGCGGCCGGCGATTCGCTCCCGGACCGTATCGAGGGCTCGTTTGAGCGCCGCATCGTCGCGCGTTACCTCCGCCTTTGGAAATCGCGCACGCAGGTAGTCCTCGGCGCCCGCGTCGGATTCGCGCAGGCTGACGACACACACTCCCTTGGCCGTTGCCGCGACCAGCACGTTTCCAAGCGGGCTCGCCCCCGTAGTGAATTTGATTTCCATTATGCTTTCCCCTATTGATGCTAGACAGTATGCCGAGGCGACGGCAGCTCTGCCCGCCTTCAACACCGATCCCTCATTCCCCATGTCATCGGAATCTTTCGCCATGACTCTGGTTCAGCATGAAGGACGAGCTTTCCCGCCGACTGAAATTTATCACGGTCAACACGCACCCTCCACCAATACACAAATGAAGAAGCATCTGAAAGTCGAAGACGAAAGCCGCTGACGTGGACTGGTTCGTAAGACGTTTCATCAAGTCGGCGCTGGCCTGGCTCGGCCTGGGTGTCACCCTCGGTGTCGCAATGGCCGCGCATCCCTTGTGGATCATTTACCGCCCGGCACACGTGCACATGAATCTCCTTGGCTTCGTCACGATGATGATCTTTGGAGTGGGATACCATGTCGTACCACGCTTCTTCGGCCACCCGCTATACAGCAAGAGGCTCGGTGGCGCGCACTGGTGGCTTTCGAACGTTGGGCTGGCGCTGATGGTTGTAGGATTCTTCATGGCGCCACATGTTGGAGAACGGAGCGTCCCCGTCCTCGCAACAGGGGGCGTGTTCAGCGCGCTCGGCGCTTTCGCATTCATCTTCAACATCTGGCGCACGATTGATGGACCGACGACGTTCCGCCGGATCGCGGAGGCCCCAGCATCGCGGCGCCCTCCGCTCATGCCGAACGACTCCTAGCTCTCGACGCTGAGAATTCCGATCGCCCCTTTCTGGCCGTGGCCGAATCCGTGGTTGACGAACACGAATTCGCCCGGAATGTCCGCCAGCATCTCGAACACCATTCCGCCCCCGGGAGCGACGGCAAAAGTTTGAACGCCGCGTAGGGGGATGCCTGGCGGCGCACCCAGGTAGACCGTGTCGAATTGCTCGCCGACGACGTGAAAGTTGCACGGGTGTGTGGGCCCGGCATTCACAACATAGAATCGGACGCGGTCTCCCACTTTCACCTTGATCGGTGCGGTCATGTACTGACTCGGGCGCCCGTTGAAGACGACATAATCGGGTAGGGTTGCCAGCATCTTCGTGTAATCGAACGGCATCACGCCGGCGACGGCCGCGGCGAGATAGTACTCGCTCTCCACGAGGACAAACTCTTTGGCCGTGGGCAGCGGCGACGACGGATCGACTACGACCGCCCCGACCATTCCCGAGCCGATGTGCATGAGGACGGGAGAAGTTCCGCAGTGATACATGTACACGCCCGGATACCGCGCCCTGAACGTATACGACACAGATTGTCCGGGAACGATGGAGCGGAACGCGACCTTTGGATCGATCTGCGCGGCGTGAAAATCCATCGAATGCGGAATCGATCCGTGATTGACGAGAGTGAACTCGACTGTGTCGCCCTGTTTTACGTGCACAATGGGTCCCGGAATCTCGCCGTCGAATGTCCATGCGGAGATGACGGTATCGTCCGAAATGCGGATCGGGACTTCTTGAGCGGTGAACTGAAGCCTGGTAGTGCGCTCCCGTGCAACCGGCGGGAGGCCGGGATCGAAACGGTGAAAGGCTAGGTTCTGGACGCTCCCGGGCGAAGCTGTCGACTGATGGATGTTGGCAGGGCCACCCGTGTCGAGCTTGCTGTCGGGATTGCGCACGGCTGTTCCGGGTCCGGCTTGCGGAGCGATGGCAGCGTTCGAGCCGGTGGACTCTCTGGTTTTGTGCTCCGACTCGTCACTGCCGCAGGCGCTCAGAGCGAGTGGGGCGAGCCCGCCCAGTATTGATGACTTGATCAGGAACTCTCGGCGCGTCGCTCGACGGCCAGTAAGTTCGGACAACGTTGGAAGGTCATGGGCGGCCATTGCAATCTCTCCGAATTGAGTTTAGAACTTCTCCCCTTTTGCTTCCCGAATGTGGCTTCCAGCGGAGCGGATTCGGGGCCACATCGTAAAAAAGAAAAGCACAATCCCGGCGAACTGCGCGAGACCACCAGTCACGACGGTCGATCGCAGCCACAGAGCAGCGGAGAAGGCACGCGCCAGCTCGCTCGCGACACGACCGGCCGTTCCGATCGTGAGAAGCCAGTAAGCAGCGGCGGCCAATCTCGGGTCATACTGCCGCTCACCGCGTTCCGCGCGCGGAAAGAGCCAGAGCGCCACACCGAGAATCATCATCATCACGAAGCCAACCAGGATCGCGTGCGTGTGCGCGCTCACCTCGTACAGACTTGGAGGCCGCAGGAATATCTCGCGTCGAATCAGTATCCTGGTTCCGATCGCGAGTCCAAGGACAAGAAACGCGATAGCGGTCTTGATGTAACGGCGCACGAGTGAATGCACGATTCAATCGGTGACGGATGGATGTGTGAAGGAAGTAAGCTTGAGCGGTCGGCCGCTTGGGGGAAAAGCCCACAAGAAACCAACTTGTCGCCCAATGTAATTCTTTCGACCGCCTACCGAGACGCGGGTCGTGACAAACCCATCCAGTGTCCCAAACCGGCCTTGCGTTCCAGGTTCACGAGATCCAGCGGGCGATCCCGAAGGCGGCAGCGGCGGCGACGCCTCCAGTCACCGTCGTCTGCAGTGCGCTCCGCAACGCGGGAACGCCCGTGAACTTTCCCTTCACTCCGCCAAAGACGGCCAGCGCGATGAGCGTGACGATCACCGACAGTCGCAACGCCGTGTGCGCGTCCGGCAGCAATAGGTAGGCGCTCAGCGGGATCATTCCACCCACCGCGTACGCGAGCGCAATCGTCAGAGCACTCCTCCAGGCGCGACTCGGCTGCGGCTCTTCGAGGCCGAGCTCAAAGCGCATCATGAATGCGACCCAATCCTTTGGTCGCTGCCGGAGAGACTCGATTACTGAGAAGCTCTCGCCCTCCGATAGCCCGTAACTTCGGAAAATGTCGGCGACCTCCTTAGCCTCGGCCTCCGGAATGCGGGTGATTTCATCCTCCTCGCGCGCCTCCTCGTGCGCGTAGTGCTCGGAGTCGCCGCGCGCCGCGAGGTAGCCTCCGAGCCCCATTGCAATCGAGCCTGCCGCGATCTCCGCGAAGCCGGCGGTGATGATGAGGCGGGATTGCGCGATCGCCCCGGTAAGACCGGCGGCAAGGGCGAACGGCACGGTCAATCCGTCGGACATCCCAATTACGACGTCGCGGACGGCATCGCTCGAAGTGAAGTGCTTCTCTACGTGAGGAGTCAACGGCATCACCAGCCCCTGACTGAGGAGAGGCTCGACGCTCAGGCCGGAATCAGATCCGCCCTCACTTGATTCGCGGACGGCGATGCTTCCTTTTCCACCACGTTGTCCGGCTTGAACACCAGCATTGACAGTCTCGAAGAGTGCATTACTGCGTCAGCGACACTGCCACGGAGCATTCGCGCCAGCCCACCGCGGCCGTGCGTCGCAATCGCAATCAGGTCGGCCCTCTCCCGACCCGCAAAGTCGCCAATGGCGCTGGCGACATTCTCGCCGATGACGATGTCGGTCGTTACCGCCACGCCATTGCGGCGAAGCCTGCCAGCCACGCGGAAGAGATATGTCTGCGCGTGCGCGATGTCCTTGTCCCACCACGGCAGGTTGGGATCGACGATCTCCCTCTGCGCGTACGACTGTGGCATGAGAACATTCAGCAGGGTGATCTCGGCTTCTTCGAGCTTCGCCAGCGCCAGCACTCGCGGCAGAATCTGCTCAGCGAGCATCGATCCATCGAGCGGCACGACTATGCGCTTGAATGCTTCGATGACCTGCGGGTTCAGATAGCTCGTTGGAGGCTTAACGACCAGAACGGGGATCGTCGTGTGGCGGATCAGCGAGTCGGTGACGCTGCCCAGCGAGAGCCGGGAAATGCCACTGCGTCCGTGAGTGCTGATTACTATCAGATCGACGTCGTTGCGCCGGGCGTAACCCTGGAGGACATCACCAACCGGACCCGCGTGTAGATCGACGGTAATATCCGCCTGCGACGTAGCTCGGCACTCGGCCGCCAGCGCATAGAGCTCGCTCAATGCCCTGTCGCGCTCGCTGTGCACGACCTCGGCTGCGATCGCCGTGCCCTCGGCTGTCGCTGCCATTCCGAAGAAAGACGCGGTGGCGAGAACTCGCACCAGCCGGACTTTCGCATCGCTCCGTTCCGCAATTCTGAGCGCAACCCGGATCGCCTCGCGGTCGAATCCCGTGCCGTCGGTAGGAACCATGATCACCTTGTACATGACAGTCTCCTCTTGATTGCACACTCGCGTTCGCAGCGCTATCGCGCCCCGATGAGACCAATCTCGGCATAACAGCGGGGGCTCTCCGTCAGTGTAAGGCTGATTTCTTGTCGGAGTTTCCCTGTTTTCGGACGGGTGTTGCCCTGCTCTCGCGTCAACGGCCGCTGCTTCGCGGGCGCTTGGGGTAGCGCGCCGGATTGGAAGCTCTTTACGGTTTCGCTTTGCCCTTGCCGACTGACCAGACATACGACGCCACAGCCATTGCCTGCGCGGGCGTAATTCCGCCGGGGTATGCGACCATCAGGGTAGATGGCACGCCGTGCGTCGCCACGCGGTAGATCTCGGAGAATTCGCCGTTCTTGGCATCTCTCCACGCGTGCGGCCTCAAAGTCGGAGCGATCTGCGTCCCTTCGAGCTTTTGTCCGTGACACGCAAAGCATGTCCCCTGGCCGTGAAAGATCGCCCGACCCAGTTCCACCATCGCCGGGGTGATCGCGCTCGTGTCGGGCTGCACCGCGCCCTGTGGATGCAGCGCGAGCGCGCCGACACCGGCGAACATCACCATCGCCACCGCCAGGAGGAGCGTTCTCATTGCCGTGCGGAAGCGCGCCGAATCAGAATCGCTGGCATCAAACCTTCGAAGATCGGTGCCATATCTCCTCGGCGGACATTTGACCCGGTCCATTCAACGCGAACGTAAGGCACGCGCCGAGAAGCGTGAGCTCGAATTCATAGCCATATGGCGCGAAGAAGCCACCAGCCAAACGTGCGACGAGTATGGCAACCACCATCTCAAAGGCGAGCAAAGCGCCAGCCAGTCGAGCAAACACCCCGAGAAGAATCGCCAATCCTCCGAGCAATTCCACCGCGATGACGACTGCCGCGGCCACAAGTGGCAGTGGCAGCCCGAGCTTCCCCATAATGTCCGCGGTCCCACTGAGGCCGAAGACGAAGAGCTTCTGCCCGCCATGCATCAGGAACACGAGTCCAACCACAATCCGCAGGGGTAGCATCCCCCATTTGGCGAATCGAGCGCCAGTGTGAATCATCTCATCTCTCCGTGTTGTGACTGCCTGATCACTCATTGAAGGGCCACTCAAAACGCCAGCCACAAGTAGAGGAACAGTGTGTTGTTGTCTGCTGCCTTGCGACCGGCAGCGTCGTAATTGTTTGATGCGCCATTGAACAGGCTGTAAGCCACGTACTGAAGCCCGAGTCGCGTATTCTGCCAGGGGTTGACCGCGAATTCGCCGATTGCTCCCCTCGAGTTGGGACTTCCGGTACGACTGCCTGTTACGTCTGCCGGAGCAAAGATGACGGCGTCGCTCGTGCCCGTAGTCTGGAAGTAACCCGCGCTCAGCGCGTAGCGCAGGCTCGGCTCGAATGTAAGATTGGTCCGAAGCGTCGAGAGCGTCTCATTCAAGTTTGCAGCTTCACCGGTAGCCGCGAACGCCGAAAGAGTCTGCCGCTCGTGAATGAACGCCGCTCGTCCGATCCACATGCCGATCTTGGCGCTATGCTCTATCTGCGCATCAACGGCAGCATCGGTGTAGTCGTTGGTAGGTCCGCTCACGCCCGCCGGGTATAGGCGCGCAGCGAAGCCGTACGTTCCGATCATCCCATATGTGGACGGCCAAGCGTGTTGCAACGCGACCCGCCAATACGGGATGACGCCCTTCGTTGTGTTCGTAGCGTTCGCACCTAGCGGCACCTCCGCGCCCTGTGGAGCGGATCTGTAAGCCGTGAGCTCGGTATACAGTATATCGTTGTACAGCGAGTAGACGCCGAGCCCAGCTACCTGCTGCCCAAGGCCGCCATCGATGAGCGTACTCGCAGCGGGAGACGGAGCGACATCGGAGCTCATGAACGGGAAGGTCCACGCGGGCGCCGTATTCCACACGTCCTGAACGGTCGGATTGTTGTGCAGCGTGAAACCGAAAAGCATGTCGCGGTTTGCTACGGTCGCATGCTTCGCCCAGCGCAAGTCGACGTTGTCGATGCCAATCGCGCCATCCGCCGCCGCGTAGGTGAACTGGGTGAATATCCCGACATGTGAGGTGATCTGCCCGGCGAGGAAAATACTGAGCTGCTGTGGGAAGCTCACAGTCCCATTCTGCGCTCCCGGTTGCGCCGCCCCAGTTTGCGTCAGGCCCGTGACCACCATGGCGGCCAACGGAGGGATCGTAGCCAGCTTGAGTGATTCGCTGCCGGCGGAGTCGCCAGGTTGACCTATCGTTGGCAGCCCGGTGAGTGTGTAGCCATTGAGCTTGAACAACCGCCCGAATGGAGTGAGTTGCGGAAATTGGTAATGGCAGGCGCTACATGCGAGTCCGGTTTGGCGGGAAAAGCTCGGAACGAAAATCTTCGCGAGGGCTGCATAAAGCGAAGCCGGAGCTACTACGCGATTGGCGCGAAAGCCAGGGATGGCTTCGGCGCGACCGGCCGCCTTTATCAACCTCGGTTGTCGGCTCGCGCCGGTAGGAAGGGCGCCCGAAGCGCTGGAGACGAGACCCAAAGCGAGCAGCGCGGAAACCACGCTGACCCTCAACCTGCCATGTATCCGGTGAACGCCCATGAAGTTGCCCGTGCCTTAAGGTAGTGAACGACTTGACTCGCTATGCGTATTCGCGCTAGCACGTTAACGTAGCGGGGGCCCGCGCCTCCGCCCTGTAGGGGAAACCCTGATTTGGTAGCTTCGCCCCTGTCTGAATGCGCCAACGATCGGGGATCCGCCCGGGGGACGTTCCTGCGCTTCGTCCTTTCCCTTACCTACTTTCCGGCAACCCCCCGACTTAAAAGTCTTGAAGCGCCGCGCATTATCGAGAGGGAAGCGGATTTTACGAAGAGAGACCGCCACATGGCGGTAACCTCCAACGCTTTGTGCGCGAGCTGGTCGTGAC
>JADGQV010000112.1 GCA_017881465.1 Gemmatimonadaceae bacterium | reverse complement strand
GCGACCGAGCGCGCCAGCCTCACGATGTGTTGGCGAGCGTACTGAATCCTGCCCACCAGCGCGTCCGACAGATCGCGCTTCGCCAGCGACAACGCTTTGTTCACCTCGTCGCGCGAAGCACAGGCGGCAGCGGCCGCGGCGGATGGTGTTGGCGCGCGCAAGTCGGCGACGGCGTCGCAGACCGTGATGTCGACTTCGTGCCCTACGGCGGAGATGACGGGAACCGGGCACGCCGCGACCGCTCGCGCGACGCGCTCGTCGTTGAACGCCCACAGATCTTCCTTGCCGCCACCGCCTCGTCCCACGATCACGACATCGGCCTTCCCCCAGCGCGCCACCCGCCCGAGCGCGGCCGCGATTTCCAACGCCGCTCCGTCTCCCTGAACCTTCGCCGGACACAGAACGAGCCGGGCGCCGAGATTCCGCTTCCGCATCACCGCCACGATGTCGCTGAGCGCCGCTCCATCCGGACTCGTTACGACAGCGACAATTCTCGGAAAATGTGGAATGGGCCGTTTGCGCGATTCATCGAGCAGCCCCTCGCGACGGAGCTTCGCCAGCGTCACCTCCATCGCCTTCCGCCACAGCCCGTCGCCCTCGGCATCGATGCGGGTGACCTTGAGCTGGAGATCCGTGCGCGCGGTGTAGACGGTCATCTGGCCGAAGAGTACGACCTGCATTCCATCGTCGGGCGGCGCCGGCATCCGATGCTGATCTCCCGACCAGACGACGCAGCGAATCTGCGCGGCCTTGTCGCGCAGGCAGAAATACCAGTGTCCGTTCCGGTGATGCTTGAAGTCGCTGATCTCGCCGCGCACCCAGACTGGGCGCAGACGCGATTCGATGACCTCGCGCGTCTGGAGCGCGAGGTCGCCCACCGACAACGGATTGTCCGCCGCGCCGCCCGGTGCGGGGCGCGAGCGCGGAGACGCGAAGAGATCGAACGGAACCGCCTTCATCGGAGCGTCATCTCCGCGGCGCGAACCGTATTTGCCATCAGCATCGCGATCGTCATCGGTCCGACGCCCCCCGGAACCGGAGTGATCCTGGACGCCACCTCCCGAACGGATTCAAAATCGACATCGCCCTCGAGCTTCGTTCCACTCTTCGACCGCGCGTCGGCGACGCGATTCGTCCCGACATCAATCACGACAGCGCCCGGCTTCACCATGTCGGCGGTGACCATGCGAGGGCGCCCCGCGGCGACGATCAAAATGTCGGCGGCGCGCGTGTGAGCCTTGAGGTCCGCCGTGTGACGGTGGCAGACGGTGACGGTGCAGTTCGCGTTTTCGTTGTCCTGCATCATCAGTGCGGCCATCGGCTTGCCGACGATGTTGCTCCGCCCGATCACCACGCAGTTCTTCCCGGGCGTCTTCACGCCCGACTCTTTCAGCAGCACCTGAATTCCCGCCGGCGTGCAGGGAATGAATCCGTCGCGTTCACCGATCAGCATCTTCCCGACGTTTACAGGGTGAAATCCATCCACATCCTTGGACGGATCGATCCTCCTGATCACGGTGGCGGGGTCGATCTGCTTGGGGAGCGGCATCTGTACCAATATGCCGTGGATTCTGGGATCGGCATTGAGGGCGTCGACGCGGCTCAGCAGGTCGGCCTGCGAAGTGTCAGCGCTCAGCCGCACGCTGAGGCTGTACATGCCGGCTTCCTCCGCCGCCTTCGCCTTTGCGCTCGTATAGACAGCGCTCGCGGGGTCGTCACCAACGAGCACCACCGCAAGGCCCGGCCTCACTCCCCGCGCTATGAGTTTTCTTGCTCGCTCTGCGACTTCCGCAAGTACCTTCTTCGCGATCGCGCGGCCATCGATCAGCTCAGCGGGCAAAGTCCACTGCTCTCGTCTCCCGAATCAGCACGACCTTGATCTGTCCCGGGTACTGGAGCTCGGCCTCGATGCGGCGCGCGATCTCCTCGGTGAGAGTTGCCATCCGCGGATCGTCGACCTCCTCGGGCACCACGATCACGCGAACCTCGCGGCCGGCCTGAATCGCGAACACCTTCTCGACTCCACGGTAGCTCGCCGCAATCTTCTCGAGACCCTCGAGCCGCTTGACGTAGGTCTCGAACGCCTCGCGCCGCGCACCGGGCCGGGCGCCGGAGATTGCATCCGCGGCTTGCACGAGCACCGAGATCTCGCTCTCGTGGGGCACGTCGTCGTGGTGCGCGGCGATGCAGTTGACGACGATCGGGTTCTCCCCGTACTTGGTCGCCATCTCGACCCCCAGCTGCACGTGAGTGCCTTCGTGCTCGTGGGTCAGAACTTTGCCGACGTCGTGAAGCAATGCGCCCCTGCGAGCCATCGGAACATCGAGCCCCAGCTCGGCGGCCATGATCCCAGCCAACCACGCGACTTCTTTCGAGTGATTCAGAATGTTCTGACCGTAGCTGGTGCGCCAGCGCATGCGCCCAATCAGCTTCACAAGCTCCGGATTAAGTCCGTGGACGCCAGTCTCGTACGCCGCCTGCTCACCCGTCTCGACGATTGATGCGTCGACCTCCAGCTTGGATTTATTGACGACTTCTTCGATGCGCCCGGGGTGGATGCGCCCGTCGGCGACGAGCTTCTCCAGGGACAGCCGCGCGATCTCGCGGCGTATCGGGTCGAAGCACGACACCACGACCGTGTCCGGAGTGTCGTCGATGATGACGTCGACGCCGGTGGCGAGCTCGAACGCGCGAATGTTCCTGCCCTCGCGGCCGATGATGCGCCCCTTCATCTCATCGTTGGGAAGCGAGACGGCGGATACCGTGGCTTCCACGCTCTGCTCGGCCGCGATCCTCTGGATCGCCAGCGCGATAATCTTCTTCGCCTCTCGCTCGGCGTTTCGTTTGGCGGTCTCGCGGATCTCGCGGATCTTGTTGGCCGCGTCGGCCTGCGCCTCCTCCTCCATTCGATGCATCAGCTCCGCCTTCGCGTCGGCGGCGGAGATTCCGGCGAGCTGTTCCAGCCGGCGCCGCTCCTCGCCCAGCATCTTGTCGAGCTCCTGCTCCCGGTCGGCCAGGGTTTTTTCGCGGTTGCCGAGGGTCTCGGTGCGTCGCGTGGTCTCGCGCTCGCGCTGCTCCAGCAGGTCGTACTTGCGATTGAGCTGGCCTTCCTTTTCGTCGACCTTGCGTTCCTCGCGCTCGATTTCCTCGCGACGGGAGCGGACCTCGACCTCCCATTCCTCGCGGAGCTTCATCAGCTCTTCCTTGCCGCTGAGGATGCCGGTCTTGCGAAGACTTTCCGCTTCGCGCTCCGCGTCGCCCACGATCCGCTTGGCGGTCTCTTCAGCGCTCGCGCCCGCCTGGTGCTGGCGCCTGAGCTCCGTTTTCCCACCCAACTTTCTGCCAATAAAGAAAAAAACCGCGCCGGCAATTACAAACAGAAGTATCCCAGCTGCGGATAACCAAGCAGTGTTCGTCATGTTGTCGCATCTATGTTGGGCCCGCGGCAATGCCACAGGCGGCCCCTATCGCGCCGGAAAGTCGTCGCGTAGTTGGGTTAAGCTAATGTCCGTTCTGGGTTTGGGCGAGAGGAAAGTGTCTGGTCTGGGAGCCGCGCGCCCGGCGAGCACCGAGATGTCTACTCTTTCCTTTTAGCCGGGGGCAGCCAGGGCCGGATCTCGCCGCTGAGGCGCTTCATGGAGGCGGCGAGGTCGTCGCCCGCCTCGCGGGCATCGAAGAGCTCGTCGGTGACGCTCAGCGCGGCGAGGATCGCCCCCTTCTGGGCCTCGACGATGTTGCCGGCGCGCATCGTCTCACGGATCACGTTGTCCACGTGCTCGGCCACGGCGCGGGTGCGCTCGGGGCTCGCATCGCTCTTGATGGAATACTCGTCGCCGAGGATCGTGACCCGGACGACATTCTTTTTTGAGCTCAACGCACCCCCGCTGCATCGTGCTGCTGCCGCAGAAAGCGAACGCGGTCGATCATCTGCTGGGTTCGCGCGCGCGCGGCATCGAGCCGGCTCGTGAGTCCGGCGTTCTCTGTCTCCAGAAACTGAACGCGCTCGGGGGACACGACTCCCTTCACTCCGGTGGACTCCAGGCTCTTGAGGCGCGCCTCCGCCTGCAGAGCACGGCGGCGGAACGAGGCGAGCTCGTCACCGAGATGCTTCACCAGCTGCTCCAGCTCCGCGAACGCGGCTCTTTCAGGACGTACGCTGTCGGACACCCAGTTCTCCCTCGAGTGCGTTGACAATCTTCGCCGTTCTCCCTTGCACTTCCTGGTCCTTTAGTGTGCGCTCGGGATGACGGAACGTCAACGCCCACGCCAGACTGCGCGATCCTTCGGGAATTCCTTGACCACTGAATTCGTCGAATAGAGTAAGACTCTCGAGCAGCTCGCCGGCTTCTTTCCGGATGACGACGTCGATCTGCGCCGCGGTGACGCTCGAAGGCGCAAGGAGAGCGAGATCGACCTGCACTCGCGGAGTCGCCGGGATCGCCCGATACGCTTTGCTCCTGGCGGGTCCTTGCTCGATCGCTTCGAGGTTGATCTCCAGGCCGAACGCGGGCTTCGCCCAAACCGGAGCATCGATCATCAGGCGTCGCGCCGAACCGACCGCGTGCCCGTCGGCTGAAATCTCCCACAGTGTTTCGCCGGAGCCCGGAACGAGCTTCACCGTCGCCGACGGGAACGCCGCCGCGGCCGCTGTCTCGGCGAGGAACTTGATGTCCCACTCGTCATAGCTCGGTTGTATCGCCTTGGTGAAGTGCGTCGGCGAGCGCTGACCCATCACCAACGCGGCGATGTGCATCTCCTCGCGCGGAAGCGCGGCCTTCTTCGGACCAGGAAGCACCGCGGGATCTTCGCCCGCGAAAAACGCAGTGCCGATCTCGAACAGCCGCACGTTGCCCTGCATGCGGGTGAGGTTGTACTCGGCGCGGGAAACGAGAGTCGTCAGCAGGTCTCCGCGCAGAAATGCTTCATCCTCCGCCAGCGGATTGGTGACGCGGACAGTCGCGCCCTTCCCCTCTGCCACGAACGGCATCGGCCTCACTTCGTTGAGACCGGCGGCGACGAGCGCCTCCTGCACGCGCCTCGTCACGGCGACGAGCGGCGCGTCAGGCACCGCACTGGGCCGGAACGGTCGCAGCTCCGAGGAGAACGAGTCGTAGCCTCGAAGGCGCGCGATCTCTTCGGCCAGATCAACCTCGCCATGCACGTCGTGCCGCCAGCTCGGCGGCGAAACCTTGAGGACATCCTTCGCCTCGGGCGCAATCCTGAAGCCGACCGTCCTCAGATTCCTCTCTACTTCCATCGCCTCAACGGGCTCGCCGAGCAGGCGGGCGACGCGGTGGAGCTTGAGCGAGATTGGTTGCGGGCGCTTGGGGAGCGGATACAAGTCAACCGGATTGCCCTGCGGAATTCCGCCCGCGACCGACAGGATCAGTCTCACCGCGTAGTCAACGAGCCCTGGAATCGCGTCGGCGTCCACACCACGCTCGAAGCGATAGCTGGCGTCCGTCGAGATTCCGAGCTTTCGACGGGTGGCGCGAATGCGGGCGGGATTGAATGCGGCTACCTCGAGAAAAATCTCGGTGGTCGATTCAGACACCTCGCTTCCACTGCCGCCGATGATCCCGGCGATAGCCTGCGCTCGCTCCGCATCGCCGATCACCACTGCGCCGGGAGGAAGCGTCCTGTCGACTCCGTCGAGCGTCTTGATCAGCTCTTCGCCGCGAGTCTTCCTCACGACGACGGTGCCGCGCGCGATCTTCTCGAGATCGAACGCGTGCATCGGCTGCCCGAACCCGAGGAGCATGTAGTTGGTGACGTCGACGACATTGTTGATCGAGCGCGATCCGACTGAGTGGAGCCGCTGAACGAGCCAATCGGGGCTGGGCCCGATTTTCAATCCGGTGAGTACCGCGCCGGCGTACCGCATACAGCCGTCGGTGTCCTCGAGCTTGACCGTTACGTCTCCGACTTTCCCGGAAGTCGCCTTCACGGTGTGCGTGCGAATGATGAACGGTTTTTTCTCCGCGATCTCGGGACGAGTCACAGTGCCCTGCGTCGCGGCAGCGATCTCGCGTGCGAGTCCTTCGTGCGACAGGAGGTCGGGACGATTCGGCAGGACATCGATCACAAGGCGCGTGTCGCCGATCGGCATCGCATCGAGGAATTTCGTTCCGGGCTCCGCAACCGCCGAGAGCGCCATGATGCCCTCCTTGTCCTCACCGAGTCCGAGCTCCATTGCCGAGCACAGCATGCCTTCCGAGTTCTCACCGCGAATCTTTCGCTTCTCGATCTTCACTCCGCCGGGGAGCACGGCGCCGACGGGCGCGAACGGGTAGAGCGTGTTGACGGCCACGTTTGCCGCGCCGCACACGACGTCCAGCAGAGTCCCGGTGCCGGCATCGACTTTCGTGATCCAGAGGTGATCCGAGTTCGGATGCCGCGTTGCCTCGACGACGCGCCCGATCACGACGTCGCCCAAATCCTCGCGCAGCGCGACGAGATCGTCGACCGTCGCGCATCGAGAGGTGAGCAGATCGCGCAGCTCAGCGGGACTGAGGCTGAACGGAACGAATGCGCGCAGCCACTCGTACGAGGCGTTCATCTGGAGATCTGGTACAGGAATCTCACATCCGAATCGTACAGAATCCGTATGTCGGGAATGTCGTAGCGGAGCATCGCGATGCGCGCCGGGCCCATGCCGAACGCCCAGCCGGTGTAGTGATCGGCGTCGAGTCCCGCGGCATTGATCACAGACGGATGCACCATCCCGGAGCCGAGTATCTCCATCCAGCCGGTGCCCTTGCAGCTTGGGCACCCCGACCCGTGACACAGCTGGCACTCCACGTCCATCTCGGCCGACGGCTCCGTGAACGGGAAATAGCTCGGGCGGAAGCGTGTCTTCGTCTTGCCGAAGAATTTGTTGGCGAAATGTGTGAGGGTCGCCTTGAGATCGACGAAGCTGACTCCTTCATCGATTGCCAGGCCTTCGATCTGAGCGAACATCGGGGCGTGCGATGCGTCGAAGAAATCGCGGCGGTAGGCGTTCCCCGGGCTCAGAATCCTGATTGGCGGCTTGAACTTCTGCATCGTGCGGATCTGGACGGGCGAGGTGTGCGTTCTCAGCATCACGTTTTCGCCCAGGTATAGCGTGTCGTGCAGGTCCAGCGCGGGGTGATCGGGCGGGAAGTTGAGCGCCGTGAAGTTGTACCACTCCGTCTCCGCCTCCGGCCCCAGGGCGATCGTGAAGCCGAGCCCGCGGAATATTTCCTCGATCTCCTCGATCACGAGCGTGACGGGATGCTTCGATCCCTGCCACTGGCGCCGCGCGGGCATCGTGAGGTCGACGTTTCTTCTCGAGGAGCTGGCAGCATCGAGCTGGCGGCGCCGATCTTCGAGTCGCGTCTCGAGTTTCAATTTTACGGCATTGATCAGCGAGCCTCCCTCGCGCAGCTCTCCGGGCGCGAGCGATGGCAGCTGCTTGAAGAGCTCCGGCAGTCTCCCGGATTTTCTTCCCAGCAGCGACGTGCGCGCCTCCTCGAGCAAGGAGGCCGTCGTCGCGGCGTCGATGAGCTTCTCGCCTTCAGCGGCGAGCATTGTGACGAGCTGCTGGAATTCCGAAAGCGTCACGGTTCAGAGTTTGGGTGGGCAAACGCAAAAG
>JADGQV010000111.1 GCA_017881465.1 Gemmatimonadaceae bacterium | reverse complement strand
TGGCAAGCCGGTAACGCGCGAAAACGAGCGCTGAGGATTCGATCGGGCGCGGGCGTTTACGCGTTCCTCGAAAAGGTTGAGTAGAAGCCCGCGCAAGTTATTGCGCGGGCTTTGCTTATGTGGGGCGGAAGTAGTTGAGGGTCTCGTCTCTATACCCGTGAACTGCACCGGTGCAGAAAATCCGATGGAGTATTGATTGCCCGAACAGGAGCCGCGCGCTTGCGACCAGCGCTGTTGCTGTCGATTCCGCTGTCGATTAACACCGACATTATCCGGCATCCCGAAGGTCGAACAACGACAGATCACGCTGTCCGTCAACGATTTAACGATTTCTTGCCGGACTTCTTACTCCCCCTCGGTCGCCTGATAAGCGTGAGGTCCGAGGTTCAATTGTACCCAGACCCATAAACTTCAATTAATAGTCCCCCATTGGCTTGCCGCCGGTGCGGGATTTTCTGTGTGGCGTAAAGGTGCCCGCGAAGCCTGTGCCGCCGTCAACGCTGCTGGTAACATTCGTCGTGATCCCTGTCATCGCCGTCTCCAACCTGGGCAAGCGATACGGCCGCACCGTGGCCGTTGACGACGTCTCGCTCGAAGTGTTCGAGGGTGAGATCTTCGGACTGATAGGTCCGAACGGCGCCGGTAAGACGACCACGATGGAGTGCGTGGAGGGCAACCGCGTTCCCGACAAGGGAACGATTTCGGTGCTCGGCCTGGATCCAAGGCGCGATGCCAACGCGCTCCGGCAGCGGATCGGTGTGCAGCACCAGGAGGCGCACCTCCAGAAGCGGATCAAGGTCTGGGAGGCGGTGGACCTGTGGCGGTCGCTCTACACCCGCGTGGTAGATACCGACGCGCTCCTCGCCCGGCTTGGGCTCGAATCCAAGCGCAACGCCTGGTTCATGACGCTCTCGGGCGGCCAGAAGCAGCGGCTATTCATCGCGCTGGCGCTCATTCACGAACCCGAGGTGGTGTTCCTCGACGAGCTCACCACTGGGCTCGACCCGCAAGCGCGTCGCGCGATCTGGGGCTTGGTGACCGATATCAGGGACCGGGGCACGACGGTGTTTCTCACGACGCACCTGATGGAAGAGGCCGAACGACTCTGCGATCGCGTGGCCATTATCGAGCACGGACATCTGATCGAGATAGGCACGCCCGAGGAGCTGGTACGGAAGCACTGCCCCGAACGGACGGTGGTGTTCACGAGCGATGATGCCAATGTCGCTGAGCGGCTTCAGGGGCTGGGCGCCGTCGAGCGGGCCGAGGGGAGCGCGGCGATGTATACGATTCGCGGGGCGGGCGACGACTTCGTGACCGATGTGATCAACATCATAGCGCGCGAGGGCATTCGCGTGCGCGGCTTCCGTACCGAGATCCCGACGCTCGAGGATGTCTTTCTGAAGCTAACCGGCCACGGGATAAGGGACTGAATGCAATCTCGGTTCCTGCGGGGATTCTGGAAGCTCACTTGGCTCGAGACCAAGATCTTTGTCCGCGAACCCATGGGGTTCGTCGGGGCGCTCGTGATGCCGCTGGTTGTGTTCATCGCATTGGGGCGCGCGTTCGGCGCCGGTAAACCGGTGGCCGCGCCGGAAGTCGACATCCCCTTCAACGTGGCCATCCTCGCGGCGGTGCTGATCGCAATCAGCGCGGTGCAATCGCTCGTGTCGATCATTTCCATCTACAGGGAAGGAGGCATCCTCAAACGCCTCCGCGCCACGCCGCTTTCGCCAGTGACGATCATGGGTGCGCAGGTCGCAGTGAAGCTCGTCTTCACGGTGATCAGCCTGGCGCTGCTCATGCTCGCCGGCCGGCGGCTTTTTCCGGGTGTGATGCGGGTGAACGTGTTCAGCTTTACCGTGGCCGTAGTCCTCAGCACGTTCAGCATCCTCTCGCTCGGCTTCGTGCTCGCCAGCCTGGTGCCGACGGCGCGATTCGCCCAGCCGATCGGCGCGGCCGTGCTCTACCCCATGCTGGCCCTGTCGGGGCTGTTCTTTCCAGTGGACCGGCTGCCGCGCGCGCTCAAGGCGCTCGCGTACCTGCTCCCGACCACACACGCCGTGGCGCTCCTCGAGGGCGTGTGGGACGGATCGGGCTGGGGCGCGCACTGGGTGAACGTCGCGGCGCTGCTCGTGCTGTTCGCTGGTTACACCGCCCTCTCGACTAAGGTCTTCCGCTGGGAGTGATTTGGAAAGTGCACCAAGCGATGACAAACGAGTCGCGCTCGAAAAACGTCGAAAGGTGTTAGCCTGCGTACGCCCCACTGGCCGCCGCCGCGACCCGCCGATAGCGTTTGCCGAGAATCCAGCTCTCGCGCATCCTGTGTCTAGAGTTGTTGCTGCTCACGCTTGATGGGCGTGAGCTGTTCACCCAACCGAATGTTCGGTGAGCTTGAGCTAGGCTTCAGGAGCGCTGACTGCGGGACTCCTTGTGCAACCAAAGTGCGAGCAAGCATGTTACTTCATCAACCGCGCGAGCCTCCCAACACTGTCACTCGTCACGACCGAAGGATCCAACACACTGGCTGGCACTCCTGGCGATGCTCCTTCTTCTGAAAGGAGCTTGCGCGATGCGCTCACCAAGGCGGAACAGATTTTTGCCGAAACCCAGGAACTGGCTCTGGTCGGGAGCTGGGAGTGGGACATAGCCACCGGCCGCCTCACCTGGACCGCCCAGACTTTCAGGAATTTCGGCGAGGATCCGCACTCGTTCATCCCCTCATTCGAGAATTACACCGAGCGAACGCATCCCGACGACCGCGAGATGATGAAGCAGACGGTGCAGGACGCAATTCTTTCGCGAAAGCCCTTCGATTACTACCACCGCCTGATCAGGCGGGATGGATCGGTGCGCACGCTGCACGCGCGCGGGCGGACGATATACGACCGGGATGGCAAGCCGGTGCGGATGGTCGGCACCGGACAGGACGTCACCGAGCACATCGCTCTTGAAGCGGAGCGCACGACCCTCGCGGCGGCGGAAGAGGCCAGCCGGCGCGTCGGATTCCTCGGGCGGGCGACGCTGGGATTGTACGAGTCCATGGACTACAAGTCGCGACTGGTGCAGCTCGCGAAATTCGTGGTGCCGACACTCGGCGACTGGTGCGCAGTCGACATCCTCGAGGAGGATGGCAGGTTCAACCGGCTCGCGGTCGTTCACTCCGATCCTAAAAAGATCGAGCTGGCGAAGGAGCTGGAAGAGCGGTATCCGGAAGACCCGGAGTTGCCGACAAGCCGGTGGAACGTTCTGGCGAGCGGAAAGCCAGTGCTTTTCCGTGAGATCACCGATGAGATGATCGACGCCGGTGCACGCGATCCGGTACACGCGGCCCTCATCCGGGCTTTGGGACTCAGCTCGTTCATCACCGTTCCTCTCATCGCGAGGGAGGCGAAGCTCGGGACACTGACGATAGTGATGGCCGAATCGGGCCGGCACTACGACGAGAGCGACGTGGAGCTCGCGATGGACCTCAGCCGGAAGGCGGCGATTGCCATCGACAACGCGCGAATGCACACGCAGCTCATGGGAAAGACCGCCGAGCTGGAGGAGCAGGCGGCGCGGCTCGAACGGGTAGTGCAGGAGCTCGGGGGTGCGAACGAGATCCTTAACCAGCAGGCGACGGAGATGGAGCTCTCTCAGGAGGCGCTCCAGGAGAGCAGCTCCGAGCTCGAGATGCAGACGGACGAGCTCCAGCGCGCGAACCGTGAACTGGCGCAATCGCAGGCTGAAGCGGAGAAAGCCAACCACGCGAAGACGGAGTTCCTCGCCGTGATGAGCCACGAGCTCAGGACTCCGCTCAACGCCATCAACGGATACACGGAGCTCATGGAGATGGAGATCGGTGGTGTGGTGACCGAGGCCCAGCGCGAATATCTCGGGCGAATAAAAAAAAGCGGAAAATTTCTGCTCGGCCTGATCAACGATGTGCTGAACTTTGCGAAGGTCGACGCCGGCTCCGTGGACATCAAGCGCGAGCCTGTGCGGCTCGGCACGATCCTCGAGACATCGCACATGCTCGTCGAGCCGCAGGTGAACGCGCGAAACATTACCTTCCGGTGTGTGGCAATCGATGCGGCATGCATGGCGGTCGGCGATTCCGAGAAGATCCAGCAGGTGATACTGAACCTGCTCACCAACGCGCTCAAGTTTACGGATCCCGGTGGCTCGATAACGCTTTCCTGCGAGTCCAGTGACGGTCGCGCGAGAATCAAGGTTGCCGACACCGGTCGAGGAATTCCGCCGGCCAAGCTCGAGTCCGTTTTCGATCCCTTCGTGCAGCTCGATCGAAGCGCGAACCCAGGCAGTCAGCACGGTGTGGGCCTGGGGCTCGCGATCAGTCGAGAGCTGGCGCGGGCGATGGGTGGCGAGCTGACGGCGGAGAGCGAGGTCGGGAAAGGCTCGGTTTTCACTCTGGCGCTCGAGCTACCTCCCGCTCCCTAGCAGCCCCACCCATTGCGCCTCCCGTCGTCTCAGCGCGTAACGAGCGCCGTCGCCACGTCGCCGACCACCGCCAGTGATTTCGCCTTCACCCGCGAGGAGTGTTCTCATCCACTAATGCGGCGTTGAAATGCGCTCCCGGGGCGCCTTACACGGTAGCGATCGGGGCGGATCACCACCACTAAGTCGGTCATCGCGAAGACGACGTAACCACAGCGCCTGCACGACCAGATCGTGCAGGCGCGTTCGAGAACCAAATTCGGTCTGCTGTCGATACGTGCTGAGTGCAGTAGTTTGCTCAACCGCAACTACCGCGTCGGCGCTTGGTGTGGCTCGTGCGGGTGTGCATGTTGTATCGGACGGCATGACATTGCGTGCCGCGGCGCATGTCGTCAACAAGTAACGCCGCGCCGGAGCAGGATCCTTGTCATCAAAAAATATGGAGGAGCGCATGAGCCCGGTGCACCGATCGCTGGCCGGCGACGTTCTCGCGTTAGATCTCGGCGAGGAAATGCAGCTCGTACGCGGCGAGCTGGCCTCGGGCCACGCGAGAATCGCGCGAACGCTCGTGAAAGAGGGGCCGCTGCGGCTGACGCTCGTGGGGCTCGGGCCAGGCGGCGTCATCCGCGAGCACGAGGCGGACGGCCCGGTCACGATTCACGTCCTGGACGGCGAGCTCGAGCTCAACGCCGGCGGCGAAACTCGAGCGCACCGCATTGGGGCCCTCATCGCGCTCGATCGACGCGTGCGGCACGCGATCAGCTCGCCGCGAGGCGCATTGTTTCTGCTCACGCTCGCCGCGCCGACAGCGAATGTGAAAGAAGTGCGCGATTGAATTACCTGTCGAGGGCGGTCAACGTGCGGGCGGACCATCCGGTCGCATTGGTCAGAGGATGTCGGGCGTCCGCGGCGTTTAATGTGCGCCATAGGTTATAGACGAAGGCGAACGCGCCGATCGCGAGCTAGGGCACGGCTTTGAAGTTTGTGCCCGAACAACCTCTGCAACAATTGATAACCGGCAATGGCAAACGAGCGGACGGTTGGTGACGAGATCCCTCAGAACTGCGAGCTCATCGAGATACATGTCCCCGAATTGAAGTTCCTGTTCAATCCGATCGATCCCTCTCCTTTGCGCGAGAAGGACCTCGAAGCGAAGGCCGAAGAATTCATTGTGAGCTGGGCCCGGTCTGCGCGGCGTGACGCGCAGCTTGCGCTGCAGGTGTACGTTGACCGCCCCGGTGTCTCCGATGATGTGGCAACGGTTCGCGCCGCAATCCACGAGTTCTTCAGTCAGCGATCGCTAAGTGCGAGGCGAAGGCTAAGCCAGCTTTTTCGGGTGGGGCGCACCAGCCTTCTGATTGGCGTCATCTTCCTCGCCGTGGCCGTGATCCTCGCCGGCTTGGTGGACCGCGCCCTGAGCGGGACTCAAATCGGCGCACTCATTCGCGAGAGCATGGTGATTGGTGGCTGGGTAGCGATGTGGCGCCCGCTCGAGATTTTTCTTTATGACTGGTGGCCGATTCGGGCTGAGCGAAAGCTGTTCGACCGTTTGAGTGCGATGCCGGTACGGATCACGTTCATGACCGCCTCTAACTGATGCCAAAGCATAAATAAGGGATCATTCTGTAATAACGACAATCATGAAATGAACGCTCCGAGGTGTTCCTGGCCAGATTTGGTCCGTTGGGTGAACGCTCGAGGCACCGTTCACCGCGGTAAAATGCAGGGAAATCCTCACGTCTCGTGTCGGGCTTCCGCCTACGGCGCGCCGCCCTTCGCCCGATTGTGTAACCGTCTGGCGCAGCCGACCTTCCATTAAATGCTGGTTTGAAGTAGTCGAGCACACTCTAACCCCGGTGCGTGTCACATGAGACGTACAGCAGCCCTCACCTCTTCGCGCGACAGCGCCTGTGGGCCCATCCGTCTAAGGCGCCTGTTCGCCGACGTCTTCGGAAACGATGTGCTGTCGCAGCTCTCGCTACGCCTCCGGATGCTGCGCGAGCGCGACGACGAAGGCCGCGCTGAGATTCCGATCGTCGTGGCACCAGCGCACCAGGTGTACGCTCATCATTGGCACTCATGGGCATCGCGCTGGCCGTCCTGATCGCACGTCACGCTGCCCATTCGAGATGAGGAGATAAGAATGCCAGAAAGTTCAACTCCCGTCTTACCCCCCGAACGAGCCCCACGGAGCAACGGCGCCGACAAAAAACCCGCGAACGGCCGTCGGATGGCTGCGGCTCCACAACCAATGTCGCCCGACGGAGTGGCGCACAACGATGTTGCCGCAACACTCGGCCTGGCAGGCGGGGCGAACCGCGGTGCGACGCTCGGACGCCGGCTGCTCCGCTGGGGGATTCCGATAGTCGCAATCGCCGGCGCGGTGCTCTACTTCATGTCGCGTCAGGCGCAGGCACCCGTGCGCTATCAGACCGTGGCCGCGCGACGCGGCGATCTCGCCGCTACGGTGACGGCCACCGGCACGCTGGCCGCGCTCGACACCGTCGCTGTCGGCACCGAGGTGTCCGGCGTCGTCGATGTCGTCGCGGCCGACTACAACGACCACGTGCGCAAGGGCCAGACACTGGCGATTGTGAACACCGATCAGTTGCGGGCACAGATCAGGCAGGGCGAGGCGGCGCTCCAAGCGGCGGAAGCCACGGCGCAGCAGACGGCGGCGACGCTCGTCGAAACAAGGGCGCAAACGGTTCGTGCGGAGTCGCTCTTCGCGAGTAGGATGATCTCGCCGCAGGAGGTCGAGAGCGCCCGAGCCACGCTCACCCGTGCGCTCGGCGCCGATGCCAGCGCGCGGGCGCAGATCGCCGCATCGACGGCGGCACTCCAGGCGCAGCGCACGGTGCTCGAGAAGGCGACCATTCGCTCGCCGATCAGCGGCGTCGTGCTGCAGCGGCAGGTGGAGCCGGGGCGCACGGTGGCGGCATCGTTTCAGACACCGGTGCTGTTCGTGCTCGCCTCTGATCTCAAGCAGATGACACTGGCGCTCAATATCGATGAAGCGGACGTCGGCCAGGTCCACGCGGGCCAGGAGGGCGACTTCACTGTCGATGCCTATCCCGACCGCACGTTCGCAGCCAAGGTGCGCTCGGTGCGCAACGCGGCGAAGACCGTGGAAGGCGTCGTGACATATCAGGCGATTCTCGACGTGGCGAATCCCGATCTCGTGCTGCGT
>JADGQV010000001.1 GCA_017881465.1 Gemmatimonadaceae bacterium | reverse complement strand
GACCTCGAGGACGCGAAGGACAAGGTGATGATGGGCGCCGAGCGGAAGTCGATGGTCATGAAGGACGAGGAGCGGAAGCTCACCGCGTATCACGAAGGTGGCCACGCCATCTGCGCGGTCAAGGTGAAGGGAAATGATCCGCTGCACAAAGTCACCATCGTTCCGCGCGGCCGCACGCTTGGCGTGGCCTGGACGCTGCCGGAAGACGACCGCGTCTCGGTCACGAGAGAGCAGCTCGAGGCGAATCTCGTCAAGGCGTATGGTGGTCGCGTTGCTGAGGAGCTGGTGTTCGGGCGCGACCGAGTAACCACTGGAGCGGCCAGTGACATCCAGCAGGCCACGGGTCTGGCGCGTCGCTACGTGTCGCAGTGGGGACTTTCTGACGAGATCGGTCCTATCCTCGTCGGCGACAACGAGCAGGAGCTCTTCCTCGGCCGCGAGATCCAGACGCGCCGGGAGGTTTCCGAGCGCACCGCGCAGCTCGTCGATTCCGAAGTAACGCGCGTGATCAAGGAGGCATACGCGCGCGCGACGGTGGTGCTTCAGGAAAACATGGAGCTTCTTCATACCGTAGCGGCGGCGTTGCTCGATCGCGAAACTCTCACCGGTGACGATGTTGCCGCGCTCTCGCGCGGCGAAAAACTTCCGCCCCGTCCGGTTAACCCGCCGTCTATGGCGCCGGCGCTCACGACGCCGGTGATGCATCCCAAACCGTCGAAGCCGCCGCTCTTCGGAGGACCGGAGGTAGCCCCGGCGTGATCTTCGCCTGGCCGTCAAAGTCACAGCGGCCAACCATCTTCGGAATTTTGAACGTTACCCCCGACAGCTTCAGCGACGGGGGTAACTTTTTTTCCACCGAGGCCGCGATCGCTCAGGCGGGGAGAATGATCTCCGAGGGCGCCGACGCGATCGACATCGGCGGCGAATCGACTCGCCCCGGCGCCAAGCCGATCTCGGCCCGCGAAGAGCTGAAGCGCGTGCTTCCCGCGATCCGCGGCATACGCTCGCGCTGGAGTGATGTCGCGATCTCCATCGATACTGTTAAAGCCGAGGTTGCCAATGCGGCCCTGGCCGAAGGTGCGTCGATCGTGAACGATGTGTCGGGGATGTCGCTCGATCCCGGGATGCCGCGCGTATGCGCCGAAACTGGTTGCAGCGTCGTCCTGATGCATTCGCGCGGAACGGTGGCCGACATGGCGAGCTACGAGAACGCCGTCTATGGCAGCGATCCGGTCGGAGAGATCGTCGCTGAGCTGGAGGAGAGCATTCAGACCGCGCAGCGCGCCGGGATTCACCCGGGTCGCATCGCGCTTGATCCCGGCATTGGATTCTCGAAGCGAACCGCCCATTCGCTCGCCGCGCTGGTGGAGCTGCCGCGAATCGTCGCGCTCGGCTATCCCGTATTCGTCGGGGCTTCTCGCAAGCGCGTGATCGCCGAGCTCATTCGCTACACCGCCGTATCGGGAGGCTCGGCGGGGGGAACGACGCTCGCTCCCCAATCGATCTCGAACGACGATCGCGACATGACGACGGTTGGAGTCAACGTCGTCGCGTTCTTTGCCGGGGCGCGAGTTTTTCGCGTGCATCGCGTCCGCGCCAACCGGCTTGCACTCGATGCCGCGTGGGCTCTGACTCCCGAGGAGTCCGAGCTCCTCGCGGAATGATCAGGACGGTGCCGCCGGAGTTTCTTCGAGGTGTATCGTCCGGCGGCCGAGCCACCATACGAGCAGCCAGGCAGATACGACCTGTACGAGAATCAACGTAGGCAAAACCGCGGGGTGCTCGATGATCGGCGTGAGCGAGCCGGGCCGCGGAAACATCAGCGGGATGTTGATCAGGTTGAAGATGACGATTCCGATGAGCAACCCCCTCGAGCCGCCGATATGAGAAGCGGCCACAGCCTGACTCTCGGATATTTCCTCCTGAGCACCAGCGTTGTTGAGGCGCGAGTGATCACGTACGCAGTGCCTCCTGCGGGGCGTCGGAAGTGAATATGTCGAAGATGTCAACCGCCCAATGTTGGGCAACTCACTAGCCGCTGAATTAATTTTGAGGCGGTACTCTTCACCGAGGCACTCCCGATAAGACGATTCCCTTCGCCGGGTTGGACGACCGCCGTACTCCTTCTGTTCGTCTACATGCTCACCCTCGCCCCGGGCGTCACGCTCTGGGATTCGGGCGAGTTTCTAGCTGCCATCCATTCATTTGGGATTCCGCACCCGCCCGGCACTCCGCTCTACGTCCTGATCGGCAAAGTCTGGAGCATGATGTTCGGTGCCGTGTTTGGATTTGCGCGCTCGATCAATCTGCTGTCCGCCGCCGCTACCGCCTTTGGATGCGGCATTCTCACCAGCCTGTTCGCCAAGTGGACCGGTGATGGTTTCGCCGCGACTGCCGCGGGACTTGCCGCCGGACTCATGTCGACCGTATGGCTGAATGCGACCGAGACCGAGGTATACGCGGTCGCGCTTCTTTTTGGCTGCATGATTCTTTGGGCAGCGGATCGCGCGGGCGAGGACTCCGACGCGCGCTGGGCTCTGCTCGCCGCATATCTCGCCGGACTGGCGTGGTCGCTCCATCTGATGGCACTGCTCGTCGTTCCCAGCGCGATCCTCCTCGTGTTCAGCACGGGCGACGGGTATTTCGCGGTTCCTGTGGGGCGACGTCATGTCGATGGCCGGCGGGAGGCACACTCATTCGCCAAGCTTCTGCGTGGCTCGATCTTCGTAACAGTCGTTGGAATGACGTGCGTCCTGTTCATGCTGATTCGCTCGCGCCACGATCCCGCGATCAATCAGGGCAATCCGTCGACACTTGGCTCGCTCGTGGATGTGATCCTTCGCCGGCAATACGACGTGCCCGCGCTCTGGCCGCGCCAGGCCCCGTTTTATCTCCAGCTCGGCAACCTCTTCGAGTACGCCGATTGGCAGTTTGCGAAAGGACTAGCGCCGGCTGCTCCGCCCAGCTGGTGGAGAACTTCCATCACGATTTTCTACGCTCTCGTTGGGCTCTTCGGCTTTTTGGCGCACCGCAGCGTCGACCGCCGCAGCTGGCGCGCCCTCACGCTGCTCTTTCTGGTCTCGTCCCTCGGAGTCGTGATTTACCTCAACCTCAAAGCGGGGCCAACGTTCGGAGAGGGGATTCTTCCCGCGAACGCTCTGCGCGAAGCCCGCGAGAGAGATTATTTCTTCTTCTGGGCGTTCATCTGCTGGGGACTCTGGGCCGGATTCGGCGCGATCAGCCTGTCACGCCGCCTCAAGCCACCTCTCAGCTTCGTGGCGATGGTAATCCCGTTCGCGCCGGCGATCCTGAACTGGACCGCTGTCGATCGCAGAACCGACCAAGTCGAGGTGCGCGCTCGGCTCGATGAAGCGGACATGCTGGCGAAGGTCCCGCCGTCGGGCATCCTCCTCGCATTGGGAGACAACGACACTTATCCGCTGTGGTATCTCCAGCAGGTTGAAGGGACGCGCAAGGATGTCACTGTGGTTACGGTGCCGCTGCTCGCCGCCGAGTGGTACCGCGCGGAGCTTGCACGCCGGTACAAGCTGCTGGATTCGGCGACTGTGGAGAGATGGTCGGGGAGCGACAGCACCGTCGCGTTCCTCACCAGGCGATCCTACGACCAGAATCGCCCGGTTATTCGATCTCCGTTCTTCTCGCTTGATTCAAAAGCGGCGAAGAAATGAGCGCCTGATCGGCGGCCACTGCCGGTCTCACTGTATGGCGAGCGTGTAGTCGCCTGTCGCACCCGCCACCTTCGTGGCTGCCGTGATGACGTAAAAGCCCGCGGTTACTGCGGTGTACGAGACCTGTGCGTTCATTGTTGCGACGTCGTCGTTGGACGCAAGAACTGTCGCGCTGCCGTCCGGACGAATCTCGAGATATGAATCCACGACGGTCGAGGTCATGGAGACGGTGATGGACTGTCCCTTGTTCAGGTTGATGACATAATCGTCGTAGGAGAATCCGGGCTTTTCCTTTTTTATCCTAGTATCTGTAGTGCTCCGACTTGTACGGACCCTCGAGCGGCACTCCGAGATAATCCGCCTGGGCCTTCGACAGCTTCGTCAGCTTGACTCCGAGCTTGTCGAGATGCAGCCGCGCGACTTTCTCGTCGAGCTTCTTCGGCAGCGTGTATACCTTGCACTGATAGGCGTCGCAGTTCGTGTGCAGCTCGATCTGAGCCATCACCTGGTTGGTGAAGCTCGCCGACATCACGAAGCTCGGATGCCCGGTCGCGCAACCAAGATTGAGCAGGCGTCCTTCGGCGAGAATCATGACGCTGTGGCCGTCGGGGAACACGAACTCGTCGTATTGCGGCTTGATCTGCACGCGCTTGATGCCCTTGGTCTTCTTCAGGCCGGCCATGTCGATCTCGTTGTCGAAATGCCCGATGTTGCCGACGATCGCCTTGTCCTTCATCTGCGCCATGTGCTCGGCGGTGATGATGTTCATATTGCCTGTCGCGGTGACGAAGATGTCGGCCGTCTTCACGACGTCTTCGAGCGTCGTCACCTGATAGCCTTCCATCGCCGCCTGCAGCGCGCAGATCGGATCGACCTCGGTGATCACGACGCGGGCGCCCTGGCCCTTCAACGCCTGCGCGCATCCCTTGCCGACATCACCATAGCCGCAGATCACAGCGACCTTGCCGGCCAGCATCACATCGGACGCGCGAAGAATTCCGTCCGTGAGCGAGTGACGGCAGCCGTACAGGTTGTCGAACTTGCTCTTGGTTACGGAGTCGTTGACGTTGATCGCGGGGAAGAGCAGCGTCCCCGCTTCCATCATCTGATAGAGGCGGTGCACACCCGTCGTCGTCTCCTCGGATACTCCGCGCAGATCCTTGGACATGCGCGTCCAGCGCTGCGGATCCTTCTTGAGCTCGCGGCGCAGCAGATTGAGGATGACGCCGTACTCTTCCGGATCCTTGTTGGGATCGAACTCGGGCACGCGTCCGGCCTTCTCGAACTCGACTCCCCTGTGAACGAGAAGCGTCGCGTCTCCACCGTCATCCAGCAGCAGGTTTGGACCTGAGCCATCGGGCCAGACGAGCGCCTGGTCCGTGCACCACCAGTACTCCTCGAGCGACTCGCCTTTCCAGGCGAACACCGGAGTGCCCTGCGGATCGCTGATCGTGCCGTGCTTGCCGACGACGACAGCCGCGGCGGCGTGATCCTGCGTCGAGAAAATGTTGCACGAAACCCAGCGCACGTCGGCGCCGAGCTGTGTGAGCGTCTCGATGAGGACGGCGGTCTGCACCGTCATGTGCAGCGAGCCCATGACCTTCGCGCCCGCGAGTGGCTGCTTGGCCTTGTACTCCGCGCGTAGCGCCATCAGGCCTGGCATCTCGTGCTCGGCCAGACGAATCTCGTTGCGTCCGTATTCGGCGAGCGAGAGATCCATGACCTTGTACGGCTCCCGTCCTGCATCGATTGCCGCCGTAAATGCGTTCATCGGTTCTGCGATCGTGCCCACAGTGCGCTCCATTTGGAAGTCAGCGTTGGTAGGTGATTACGCGGTTTTCATAAGCGGAACCGCATCCGCTTTCTCGCGCGAGCCGCTCTTTGTTGCAACTGCACTTCGTTTGCCGGTGGCGGCGAAAAGCAGCGGACCTTTAGCGTCGGGATCAGCCGGCAGTGCGTTGTAACGAAAGCTCTCCAATCCTGCCGCTTGCATCCAGGCGCCGAGCGTGGCGGCGTCGAATCCCTGCCAGAGGTGACCCATCGCCTGACGCAGGTCCTGCCGGTCGTGCGGCATCATATCGAGTACGAGCAGTCGTCCACCGGGCTTGAGCACACGAACGGCTTCCGAGATCACCCGCGCGGGATCGTTGACGTAGTGGAGCACCAGGAAAACAAGTGCCACATCGACTTCTCCGTCCGCGAGAGGCAATGCTTCCAGGCGCCCGTTCCGGATATCGACGTTCTCAATTCCATGGAGCCGCTTTCTGGCCGCGGCCAGCATCGCGCCCGATTCGTCCACCGCGATCACGCGCTCGACGAACGGCGCCAGAGATTGTGTGATCGCTCCGGTGCCGCAGCCGAGGTCCGCGACAGCCCACGATTCATCGAGAAGCCCGAGGAGAGCGACGTCCGCGCGGCGCCCGAACAGCTCGAGTCGCATCCTGTCCCACTGACCCGCTGAGGTGGAGAAGAACTGCTGCGACCGCGTGCTCCGCTCGGCGAGCACGGCCTGCGTGCGGCGCGCGTCGTGGTCGGCGGCGCTCGTGTGCATGACCTCGTCACGCACGATGTGCCAGAGACGGCGGCTTGTCGGGTCCAGAGTGTCGGATGCGAGGCGATAGTGGCGGCTCGTTCCCTCAGCGCGGGCCTCCACCCACCCTTCGGCGCTCAGCATTTTGAGGTGCCTGCTGATAGTCGATTGGGGCAGCTGAAGGATCGACTGCAGCTCGTTCACGCTTAGCTCGTTCCGCTCGAGGGCGAGCAGAAGCCTGCTCCTCGTCGGGTCGGCGAGGGCAGTCATCTGCCCGAAAAGGGCGGGGGCGGTCAAATGCTCAATCCGTTCATCCGGATTAAAGGTTATAGCAAAACAGGCGGGAAGTCAAGGGTGATGGCAAGGCCTGGGGCTGGAGATCAGGTGATCGCGTTTGCCCTTACGCGACGCGCGCGCTGATATTCTTCGAATCCGATTCAATGCGCCCAACCAACTTCCCGCTCCTTCATGACGTTCGAAAAAAATCTTCGCCGCCTCGATGAAATCATGGCCGCCCTGGAAGGAGAGCAGGTTGGCCTCGACGCGTCGCTCAAGCTGTTCGAAGAGGGCATTGAGCTGCTGCGCGCCGCCTCGACCGAGCTCGACAAGGCGGAGACGAAAGTCCAGCTGCTCCTGGAGAAGGCAGACGGGGGCTTCGAGCTGCGGGAGATGGATCTCTAGAGAAGTGCCGCTTCGCTTCGATGTGGATCGGGAGAGAATCGAGCGGCGGCTGGATGAGATCTGCGCCGGCTATCTCTCCGATCTGCCAGGCGGGGTCGCAGACGCCATCCGGTATGGACTCAAAAGTCCTGGGAAGAGATTGCGTCCCCTCCTCCTTCTCTTTGCCTATCGCGCTGCCGGTGGCAGTGAAGACGCGACCCTGCTCGCGTGCGCGCCTGAAGTGATTCACTCCTACTCGCTGATGCACGACGATTTGCCGTGCATGGACGACGACGACATGCGCCGCGGCCGGCCGACGGTGCACAAAGTCTACGGCTCGAGGACCGCGATACTGGGCGGCGTCGCGATGATTCCGCTCGCGGTCAGGGTGGTCCGCGACTCCGTGCAAGCGATGCGACTGCCCCAGCAAGCGAGGGCGAAGCTTCTCGAAACGCTGCTCGATGCCGGCGGCGCGCGTGGAATGATCGGAGGACAGCTTCGCGATCTGGCCGGTGAAGGATCGTCGCTGTCGCTGGAAGAGCGGGAAGGAATTCACTCCGCCAAGACCGGGGCGTTGATCGTGGCCTCGGTCAGGATGGGCGGCCTCGCAGCGGGCGCCGGCGAAGCGCAGATCGCTGCGCTCGAGCGGTATGGCCGCGCGGTCGGACTCGCCTTCCAAATCATGGATGATGTCCTCGATGTGACATCGACTACTAGCGCCCTTGGCAAGACCACCGGCAGGGACGCCGCTCTCGGGAAAAGCACTTATCCCGCGCTGCTCGGCGTCGAAGGCGCCCGGCAGAGAGCGCAGGCCCTCATCGGCGATGGTCTGAAGAGCCTCGGGGAGCAGAAGATGCTCACCCAGGAGCTTTCACAAGTTGCTAATTTCATGGTTACCCGTACGTCCTGAGAAACACGTCCGACATGTCCATCCTCGACCGTATCCACTCCCCCGCGGATCTCAAGCCGATGACGCGCGACGAGCTGCGCGCCGTCTCCGAAGAGATGCGCACCCGTCTCATCGAGATATGCTCCCGGACTGGCGGCCACATTGGCGCCGGGCTCGGGGTGGTCGAGCTGACTGTGGCGCTGCACGCCGTCTTCGATGCGCCGAGGGACCGGATCGTCTGGGATGTGGGGCATCAGGGCTACCCGCACAAATTCCTCACCGGACGCGCGGATAAATTCGAGACGCTGCGCCAGGAGAACGGGCTGTCGGGATTCCTGAAGCGGACGGAGAGCGAGTACGACACCTTCGGCGCCGGACACGCGGGCACGGCGATATCCGCGGGTTACGGAATGGCCGTCGCGCGCGATCTGAACGGCGAGGACTTCAAGGTCGTCTCCATTCTTGGCGATGGCGCGCTCACCTGCGGGTTGGCGTACGAAGGTCTCAACAACGCCGGCGCATCGGAGCGCGACTTCATCGTCATTCTCAACGACAACGAGATGTCGATCGCCCCAAACGTGGGCGCGATGTCGAAGTACCTGACTTCCATTCAGCGGAATCCGCTGTACAATCGGGTCCGGTCCGCGATCGGCTCGGTGATGGACGCCGCCCCGGGTCCCCTCGCCGGAGTTGGAACGCTGGTGCGGAAATGGGAAGAGAGCATGAAGTCTTTTCTCACGCCCGGCGTTCTCTTCGAGGAGCTCGGCTTCCGCTACTTCGGGCCCATCGACGGCCACGACATCGACGCGCTGATGGATACGTTCGCGGCCGTGAGGGACATGAGCGGACCCCGTCTCATTCACTGCATCACGCAGAAAGGGAAAGGCTTTCCCGCGGGCGAGCACATCGAGAAGTGGCACGCGCTTCCGCCGGGACACGATCCGGCAACCGGGAAGCAGCGCAAAGTTTCCTCGGCGAATTCAGCTTACACCGCCGCGTTCGGACAGGGCCTGGTCGAGCTGGCGAAGGAGAATCCACGAATCGTCGCCATTACTGGCGCGATGCCGAGTGGAACGGGAACCGCCGCGTTCGCGAAGGCGTACCCCGAGCGGTTCTTCGATGTCGGAATCGCGGAAGGGCACGCGGTGACGTTCGCGGCCGGTCTCGCCACCGGGGGAATTCGGCCGGTGTGCGCCATATACTCGACGTTTCTCCAGCGGGCATACGACAACGTCATTCACGATGTCGCCATCCAGCACCTCCCGGTCGTGTTCGCGATGGATCGCGCCGGGGTCGTGGGCGAGGATGGTCCCACCCATATGGGGCTGTACGACATCGCCTACATGCTCGCCGTTCCCGGAATGGTCGTCACGGCGCCAAAAAACGGCAGGGAGATGATCGCGCTGCTCCGGAGCGGACTCGAGTACGACAAGGGACCCTTTTGCCTCAGGTATCCGCGCGACGCCACGCCCGACACTGTTCCGGCGACGGCCGACATCGATGCGGTTCCGCACGCCTCGTGGGAGATTCTTCGCCGCGGCACCAGCCCCGGACGCGATGCTGACAAAGCCGTCGCGATACTCGCCGTCGGCACCATGGTACTTGCATCGCTTACAGCCGCGGACATCCTCGCGGATAGCGGCGTGAGCGTGACGGTGGTGAACTGCAGGTATCTCAAGCCCCACGACGAGCGAGCTCTGGCCGAGATCGTCGGCGATCACCGCAACATCCTGGTGGTCGAGGAAGGAACGGTTGTCAACGGCTTTGGATCGCACATGGCGGCAGTGATCGCGGAGACGGATTCGTCGGTGAGAGTCGTGGCGCACGGAGTGCCGGACGACTTCGTGGATCAGGCGCCGCGCGCGAAGCAGCTCGCGCTTCTGGGGCTTGACGCGCGCGGGATCGCGCAGCGCGCGAGCGATGCGTTCGGATTGGAGAGCTCGCGGGGCACCCACCTTCGTGCCGTCTGATGCGACTTGGCGTCATCGGGCATCAGGGATACGATGAGCTGCCTGAAATCCTGCGCACGCTATTTCGTGTTGCGCCCGGGCTTGCGATCGAGCCCCTGCTCGAACAGGGGCTTCACGAGATAGCAGGGAAGGGCGCGCGTCTCGAGGATGCGCAGCAGCTCGACGCGCTCGTAACATTGGGCGGCGACGGAACTCTGCTCCGCGGCGCGCGCTTTCTGGACGGACGGGACATTCCGATACTCGGGGTCAATCTCGGGCGTCTCGGATTTCTCACCAGCTGCCTGAGCAGCGACTTCGAGCCCGCGCTCAGGAATCTGGCGAGCGGGGATTACGTTGCCCAGCCGCGGATGGCTCTCACCGCCCGTGTGATCAGCTCCGACGGCGAAGCGCGCAAGCAGTGGCGGGCGCTCAATGATTTCGTACTCCACAAGGGCGGCTTCGCCCGCGTCGTGCGGCTGAACGTCTTCGTCGACGATGAAAGCATTGGCACCTACGCCGCCGATGGCGTCGTGATCTCCACTCCCACCGGGTCCACCGCCTACAGTCTTTCCGCGGGGGGACCAGTAGTGGTGCCGACGGTGGAGTCCATTATCATCACACCGATCTCTCCGCACACTCTCGCAGTTCGCTCCCTCGTGATCCCCGCCGACGCTGAAGTGACGGTGGAAGCAAACGAGACTCCGACGGAACTTCTGGTTACGGTGGACGGACAGGTGGGAACGAGCTTCGTCAAAGGCGAGAAGCTCAAGGTGAGAAGGGCCGACAATCCCGTTCGCATCATCCGCTTTCCCGGTGCGACGTTCTTCGAGCGAATGCGGGTCAAACTGGGTTGGGGAGGATTGCCCGACCTCGACGAGCCGTACTGATGCTGACAGAGCTACGCATCCGGAACTTCGCGATCATCGAGCAGGTGACGCTTCCGCTCGCGGAGGGGTTCAACGTCCTCTCCGGAGAGACGGGCGCCGGAAAGTCCATCATCGTCGGAGCACTGGGACTGCTGCTCGGCGAGAGGGCGAGCGCGGATCTGATCCGCTCCGGAGCGGAAAAGGCGACAGTCGAGGGCGTATTCGATGTCACCAACGTGAAGGGAATCGTCGAGCTGGCAGACGAGCGAGGGATCGAAGTCGAGGACGACACGCTCGTTCTGAAGCGCGAGATCGCCGCGAACGGCCGTGGACGCGCCTGGATCAACGGTGCCACCGTGACCGCCTCTGTGCTGGCGGAGATCGGGCGTCAGCTCGTGAATCTGCACGGCCAGCACGACGCGCAGACGCTGCTCGATGGCGAATCGCAGCGCCGGATCCTGGACGCATTCGGCGGGGCCGAGCCGCAAGCGGGGCTGGTTCGCGGCACGTACGCGGAGCTATCGGGCGTCCGCCGCGAGATCTCGATCCTCTCGTTGCGCCGCGCCGAAGCGGAGAAGCGGGCAGACTATCTGAGGCACGTCGCGAAAGAGATCGAAGATGCGCGTCTTTCGCCCGGCGAAGGCACCAAGCTCGAGGACGAAGCGCGGGTACTCGAAAACGCCGAGGAGCTCCGCACGCTGGCGAGCAGCCTGAGCGAGCTTCTCTCCGGCGAAGACGCGAGCGTGTTGAGTCAGCTCGGCGCATCTCAGCGTCCGCTGACGTCCATAGAACGCATCGATCCTTCCGCAGCGCGGATGCAGGAGCTGTTCGACGCGGGCTTTTACGCGCTGCAGGAGCTGGCGCGAAGCGTGGAAGACTACGCCGCCTCTGTGGACCTCGACCCCGCGCGTCTCGACGACGTGCGGCAGCGCCGTGACCGCCTCTTCGGGCTGCTCAAGAAGTACGGCCCGACGCTCGAAAGCGTGATCGAGGCTGGCCGGTCCGCGCGCTCGGAGCTGGATCTGATCGACACAGCGCAGTTCGATCTCGCGAATCTCACCGCGCGCGAAGCGGACGCTCGCCGGCGTCTGTCCGCCGAAGCGGAGAAGCTTTCCGACATGCGGCTTTCCGCGGCGAAAAAGCTCGCCAAGGCCGTCGACGTGCTGCTGCCGCAGCTCGGAATGCCCGACGGCCGTTTCTCGGTGTCTCTCGTCGCGCGCGACGAGTCCACGGCAGAAGGCGCCGAAGATGTCGAGTTCCGCGTTGCGCTCAACGTCGGGCACGACGATCGTCCGCTTGCGCGCGTCGCGTCAGGCGGAGAGCTCTCCCGGGTGATGCTCGCGCTGAAGACGATTCTCGCGCGCGTCGATCGCGTCCCGACGTTGATATTCGACGAGGTGGATGCCGGAATTGGCGGACGCGTGGGGCTGCAGGTCGGTGACACACTGCGCCGCGTGGCGAAAGAGCACCAGGTGTTCGCGATTTCGCACCTGCCGCAGATCGCCGCTCGCGCGCATCACCACATCGTCGTGGCTAAGGGCGCCAAGGGCGGCGTCACGACCGCCGACATCACCGTGCTCGAGGGAGCGAGCAGGGTGAATGAGATCGCGCGGATGCTGGGCGGAGATCCCGAGAGCAAGGTGAGTCGCGCCCACGCGAAGGAGCTGCTGGAGAGCGCGGCCGCTCCAGGCTGATACGCTCACGTGCCTTTGGAGATGCAAAAGAACAGGCGGGAGGCGCCAGTAGCGCAGTTGTGAGTTTTTTAGTTCACTACGCCCGGACTTTGCGAGCCCCCTTCATGGTACAGGCATGCGAGTTCAGGCACTCTCACGCCATAGAGACACGTCGGGGCGTCGTGCACGGGCAACTACGGCTCTGGCGCCTCCCGCCTGTTCCGTTGTTTTGTGTTCTTGTCGTATGGCTCTACTTTCCCCCGAATATCCTCGCGTAGAGTCGCAGCTGGACCTGGTCGGCGAAGTACTTGGGCTGTGTGCCCCCCGCGCCTTTTACCGTCTGCCAGTGGAGGTACTGGACCTCGAAGGGAACCTTCGCCTTCCCCTGCTGGAACGAATAGAGATTCGAGAAGGAGATTCCGCCGCCGACCCTGTGCTCCGTCTGCGCGGTCTCGAGGTCGAGCGTCGCCGCGTCGATGGTGATATCGGAGAATCCCGTCACTGCCGCCGGAATCGTAAAGGTCCCGGTGTAGTTATCCTGCTTCTTGTTACGGTACATGTACCAGCCGGAGAGCGCCACGAAGTCGTTGACCACGATGCGGGGGGCCGTCTCGAACTCGAATGTGGTGCCTAGCTGCCGGTGTACGGTCTGCTTGCGGTACAGTGGAGCGAGCTCCTCGTTGGGCAGGTCGGTGATGCGCATCTCCTGGTCGTCCGAGAACGGCTTGTTGAAGCGCACAATGAACGACTCCCAGAAGCGGCTCCCGAGCAGAAGATCGCCGAACCACCTGCCTTCGACCGTCATCGCTTTGCGACCGGTCCCGACGTCGATGAAGTTGTCGGGCGACTCGATCTGAGCGGTTGGGAGGCGGAAGGTTACTCCCACTGCGGTACGGAAGTTCAGTCCCTTTGGCGACATTCTCGCCTCGGTGCTGCCGCCGAAGGAATCGAACACCGAGAACTTGCCGCCGACATCGATGTCGCCAACGTGAGAGCGGGTGACGGACTCCAGCGGATTGGCGCCAATCCCGAACGCGGGTTCGGCCAGGATTCGCTGCGCGTCACGCAGGGTGAGTCGGCCCTGGGAGGCAAACGGGCCATTCGTGGTGATCGGATTGCCGGCGCCCAGAAAGCTGCTATAGAGCGCCTTGAATGCCTGGACTCGCGCTTCGATCGCGAGCTGCGCGTCGGTGCCAACGATCGGAACGAAGGGCGAAGTCGTGTAGACCCCCCCAATGGGGCTGAAGGCCCCACCAACGGGGCCGACTGCGCCGCCCGCAAACGCTCTTGAGTTAGCGATCAGCGCCGTCGCGTTCACCTGATTGGCAAGGAGCAGAGGACACGAGGGAGATGCACCGGGGTTCGCTTGGCAGGCGGCGAGCGCACCCTCGAGGGTGTTGGCCGCGGTGGTGAACTGCGCCAACATCGTCGCGTTCTGGGTGGCGGCTGCTTCGACCGCGAGTGCTGGGTTGAATCCGAGGTTTCCCTGGTTTCCGCTCGTGTTGGCGTTGAAGAAGGCCGTGGTCTGCGTGCGGACGTACGGCACCTGAATGCCGACTGAGAAGCGTTTCGAGAGTCCGGCCTCGAATACGAATGGGAACGCCGCGACGCGATCGCGCAGGTTTACGACGGTGTTGCCGAGCGTCGCGAGCCAAATGGGATTTCCCGTCAGCTGCTGTAGTCCGGTCTGTAAAGCGATGAGATTCGGGAACTGCTTCACGCCAATGGTATCGAGGGTGAAGTCGATGCCAAGCGGCTCCAGGGCGCCGTCTGGACGTCCCGGGGTGTCCTTGCCGTAGCGCTCGTTGAACCAGGTCCAGTTCCCGAGGGTCCGGAACCGGAGCACACCCCGAGGAAGCACCAGGGCGTCGTCACCAACGCCTAGCACGCGCTGAGCGCCGGCCGGATTGGCGAAGATCGCCGTAAACGCCAGAGCTACGGTGGAAACGCTGACCAAAAGACGCCGCATAGGTTTTCCGCACGGTGTGAACGGGCATTAGAGGCGTTCGTTTCAGTAAGAGACGTCCGCCAGTAGGGAGACGTTATCATTCCGCGCGAGGTTTGGTCAACCTGAAATTGCGAGACTCCCAGAGACACACACGCCGCTTGTTCGCGTCGTTTTTCGCCGGTAGCTTTGTCACTGCTTGCGGGAATAGCTCAGTTGGTAGAGCACAACCTTGCCAAGGTTGGGGTCGCGGGTTCGAGTCCCGTTTCCCGCTTCGTTTTTCTTGGGGGTCAGTGCCACCCATCCGCGCTGGCTCGTCCTTTTCCGCTCGGGTGGCGAAATCGGTAGACGCGAGGGACTTAAAATCCCTTGGGATAAGATCCCATGCGGGTTCGATCCCCGCCCCGAGCATCCAGTAATGCCCTGCCTGGCCCCAACGCACGCCGATGTGCGAGAGCAATCGTAGAGTCCGTGCAGCGTCCTGCGTCGCCGGAGAATCCGGGAATGCGGGTTCACAAAGTCCCTGACACGCCATGAGCGCAGCAACGGCAATGAGGTTCGCGCCCAGAAGAATCGAGCGCGTACTATTGATCGTGAATCCAGGGTCACGACGGGGAGCGCGCATCCACCGCCAGGCCCTGAAGGCCTTTGCCGACGCCGGGGTCGGTTGCGACTCCATGCCCACCGAAGCGCCCGGACACGCGGCGACGATCGCGAGGACGCACGCGCACAAATACGACGCCGTGTTTACACTCGGCGGCGACGGGACAGTCATGGAAGTGCTGGGCGCTCTCGCGCACCAGGGACCGCCCCTCGGAGTGTTGGCCGGAGGCACGGCGAACGTCATCGCGCGGACGTTTCACATTCCGTTGAATCCGGCTCGCGCGGTCCCGATGCTGCTCAACGGCGATGAAGCGAGGATAGATCTGGGACGGCTCGGCGACGGCCGCCGCTTTGCCATTGGCGTGGGGGTTGGTCTTGATGCCACGATGATGTCCGAGGCACCGGCCGGCCTCAAGAAGCGCTTCGGCTTCATGGCCTACGTCATCGGTGGATTCAAGGCCGTGCTCCGCAACCAGAAATTCGAGCTGCGCCTGACGGTGGACGGTACCGTCTACGATCGATCCGCTTCGGCGATCCTGGTCGCCAATCTTGGAGCAGTTCTCAACGATCTTGTCGCGTTCGGCGACGGGATCGTTCATGACGACGGCCTTCTCAATGCTTGCGTCTTCTCGCCGAACAACTTCCAGGACTCGCTCAGGATTCTCTGGCGCATGGTCAGGAAGGATTTCAGTCCCGATCCGTGCCTCTTCTACAAATCCGGGCGCGATTTCAGAGTCGAAACCCTGCCCCCGATGCCCGCCCAGGCCGACGGCGAACTCCTCGACGGCACACCGCTTTCCGTTTCGGTGGACCCACTGGCCGGCAGCTTGCTTATTCCGAGGCGCAACTAGGACCCCCGCACCAACTCGCGTAACCCGGGGAAATCGTGGGTGAAAGGAGTCGTTTCGGGCACAACTTTCGCTTGTTCCATCCCGATGTACCGACACCCGACTTCGGAGACGATGATGGACAGAGGGAATGCGTTCCTGAAGAGTCAGATCGACAATGCCGTGACCCAGCACGGCGCGTTCCTGAGCGCGCTCGAGGCGCACGAGGAACAGGCAGAAGACCCTCGCTTCAGCGATCTCTGCGCGCGCCAGCTTCCGCACATGCGCGAGCACCAGCACATGCTCGAGGAGTACCAGTCGCAGCTGGGAGGTGGGTCAGGCATCGCGAGAACGGTGATTGGAACGACCGTCAGCGCGGTACGCGATCTCGCCGATGCCGCGCGTGAGAGCGATTACATTCGCCTCGTCGGCGACATCGTGATGGCGCGCCAATCCGAGGACGCCTTCAGGACCTTTCGCGAAGCCGGCAAAATGATGGGCAACCGGACGCTCCAGGAAATCGGAGACATTGGCGAGCGCCGCCACGACGCCTACGTAAAAGAGGCGAGTAGGCTCGTCCAGCACATGTTCGTCGAGCACGTCCAGGGGGTCGACGGCGCGGCGCGGAAGTCGGCATTCAACCGCCTCGACGCAACGACCTGAGCGCTCTCACCGCGCTCGGCGCCGCGGAAACCCCGGCTCGCATCGTCCTGACACCATCCACGCGCAGCGCTAACTTCTCCCCATGACCGATGTCGTATCGCTCGCCGCCGAGCTGGTGGCGATCCAATCGACGACGGGCTCCGAAGGGAGCGTCGTCGACTACGTGTCCCGCTGGCTCGTCGCGCGCGGCTGGAACGTGACTCTGCAGGAAGTGAGTCGCGGGAGAGCGAACATCTGGGCCTCGAGATCGGGAGGCGACGGTGGCGTCACCTTCTCGACTCATCTCGACACGGTCCCGCCATTCGTCCCACCGCGGCTGGAAGGCACGCGTCTTTTTGGGCGTGGCTCATCCGACGCGAAGGGGATAGCGGCAGCGATGATGGTGGCGGCCGACCGCCTCGTCAGCGACGGCGAGAAGCGAGTCGGCGTGCTCTTCGTCGTCGGCGAGGAAAAGGGCTCCGACGGCGCCCGCGCCGCGAACAACCTGCGCGCGAAGAGCCGCTTCCTGATCAACGGTGAGCCAACGGAGAGCAAGCTGGCGAGCGGTGCGAAGGGCTCTCTCCGGGCGACGATCCGCACGCGCGGCCGAGAGGCGCATTCCGCGTATCCGCACCTTGGGCGCTCGGCCATCGAGCCGCTGCTCGAGCTGCTGCCGACGCTGCGGAAGCTTCCGCTTCCCAAGGATCCCGTGCTGGGCGAAACCACGGTCAACATCGGAACGATCAAGGGCGGCACCGAGGCCAACGTCATCCCGGCTTATGCGGAGTCCGAGATCATGTTCCGGCTCGTCGGCGACGTCGAGCCGATCAAGAAGATGGTGCTCGCCTGGGCCAAGGGGCACGCCGACGTGGAGTTCGGCTCGCACATCCCGGCGCAGCGATTCGCGACGGTGCCCGGATTCGAGACGGGTCCGGTCGCGTACACATCGGATATTCCCCTGCTCTCGAACTGGGGCGAGCCCCTCTTGTTCGGGCCCGGCTCGATTCATGTCGCGCACACTCCGGACGAGTACATCGATGTCGAAGCGCTGAGGGCCAGCGTCGACACGTACGAAAAGCTCGCCAAAACACTTCTCGCCAGATGACGACTCCGCCGATTCCAGGAAAGCGCAAGGGCAAGTGGCCCGTGGCAGTACTCGGCGCCACCGGGGCGGTGGGTCAGATGTTCGTGCGGCTGCTCGCCGAACATCCGTGGTTCGAGATCGCCGAGCTGGCGGCATCGGAGCGGTCCGCAGGGAAAAAATACGGCGAGGCGACGCGGTGGCTGGAAGGTCCGCCTCCGCCGCAGGCGCTCCAGAATCGCCGTGTGATTGCCTGTGACCCAGGCGTTGTGAGCGCGCCGATCGTGTTTTCTGCGCTCGATGCCGCGGTGGCGGGCGAGGTGGAGATGGCGTTCGCCAAGGCTGGGAAGTTCGTGCTCAGCAATGCCAAGAATTTCCGGATGGAGCCCGACGTGCCGCTCGTGATTCCTGAAGTGAACGGCGATCACCTCGCTCTCATCGAGTGCCAGCGTCAACGGCGGGGCTGGAGTGGCGCCATCGTGACGAACGCGAACTGTTCGGCGACGGTGGCTACCGTCGCTCTCGCGCCCCTGCATCAGAAATTCGGGATCAGGCAGCTCTTTCTCTCGACGATGCAGGCGGTGTCGGGCGCCGGTTATCCCGGCGTGCCATCGCTCGACATACTCGGCAACGTGATTCCATACATCGCCGACGAAGAGTCCAAGCTCGAGCGCGAGATGCTGAAGCTGCTCGGCACCTACGAGGACGGCGAGGTGACGAGTGCGACGTTCAAGGTGAGTGCGCACACGAACCGCGTCCCGGTCGAACACGGCCACACGATCTGCATGACGATAGGCTTCGAGGAGACGCCGACGCCCGAATCCGCGATCGAAACGATGCGGTCGTGGCAGGGATTGCCGATGACTCGGGGGCTTCCGACGCGGCCAGAGCATCCGGTCGTTGTCACCGACGCGCCGGATCGCCCGCAGCCGAAGCGCGATGTCAACGCCGGCGGGGGAATGACGGTGACGGTCGGGCGCGTGCGGCGCGACGCGGTGCTCGACCTGCGCATGGTCGCTCTCGGGCACAACATGGTTCGGGGTGCGGCGGGCGGGTCCGTGCTGAACGCGGAGCTGCTCGCTTCCAACGGCGCTCTCGACTCCGCGTGATCGTCGTAAAGTTTGGCGGGACATCGGTCGGCGATGCGGAGGCGATCGAGCGCGCCGCCGAAATCGTCAAGGGTCGTCTCGATCGACAGCCCGCGGTCGTCGTGTCGGCTCTCGGCGGAGCGACAAATTCGCTGCTGGCGATCGGAGAGCAGTCGGCGAAAGGTCACCTCATCGGCGCGCTTCGCGGAGTAGAGACGCTTCGGGATCGCCATTTTCAGGAGTGCGAAAAACTCCTTGGCACCTCCGGCGAAGCGTCCGACGTGGCGGCGGAGATGAGCGCGAGCTTCGACGAGCTCGCGAGTCTGGCCGAGGCGCTCTCCGTGCTCGGTCACGCGACTCCGCGCAGCTTCGACGCGATCGCCGCGTTCGGAGAGCAGCTCTCGTCGCAACTCGTCGCGGCATTCTTCAAGCTGCGCGGCATTCCGGCGGAGCATATCGATGCGCGCGACGTCTTCGTCACGGACGACAAGTTCATGTCGGCGGAACCGCAAACCGATGCGATCGCGGAAGCCGCCCGTGAGTTGGTGCAGCCGTTGATCCAGGAAGGAAAGGTGCCGGTCATGGGCGGCTTCATCGGGCGTACGACCCGGGGAATTACGACCACACTGGGGCGCGGGGGATCGGACTACAGCGCGTCGCTCCTCGGCGCGGCGCTCCACGCGGATGCGATCGAGATCTGGACAGACGTCGATGGGATGTTGACCGCGGACCCGCGGGTAGTCAAAGGATCCAAGCTGATCGAGCAGATTCGCTTCGACGAGGCATCGGAGCTCGCGTCGTTCGGCGCGAAGGTGCTCCATCCGAATACGATCGCGCCCGCTGTCCGCCTCGGCATTCCCGTCTTCATCTACAATTCGCGGAATCCGAAGGGGAAGGGAACGCGGATCACGTTCGACGCGCCTCGGCGCGCCGTGAGCGCGATCGCGGGCAAGGGCGGCATCACGGTGGTGAAGGTCGGCGCGGCCAAGATGCTGTTCGCGCGAGGATTTCTCCGCCGGGTGTTCGAGATCTTTGAAAAGAACGACATTTCAATCGACGTCGTTGCGACATCGGAAGTCTCGGTCTCAGTGACAATCGACGATCCGTCGGGACTGGAGTCGCTGGTGGTCGACCTTTCGCAGCTCGGCGACGTCTCGGTCGAGCGCGATCGCGCGATCGTCGCCGTGGTCGGGGCCGCCATCAGCGAGGATAGCGCGGCGATGGGTCGCGCGATCGGCGCCCTCGACGGAATCACGGTGCACATGATGTCCCTCAGCGCGACGGGAATAAACCTCACGATGATCGTGGATGGAGATCAGCTGAATCCGGTGATGGAGCGGCTTCACGACGCGTTCTTTGCGCGAGCGGGCAAATGAGCGGGCGCAGGATTGCGATCCTCGGTGATGGCAAAATGGGCCAGACAATCAGGCAGCTGGCCGTCGAGAAGGGCTGGAAGGTCACGGCGGTCGTCGGCGAACGCGAAAGCGACGGCGGGAAGGGAATCACCGCGCTCTCTCTTGGGGAGCCGGAGGTCGCGGTGGAGTTCACGCAGCCGGACGCGGCGGTTGGAAACATCACGGCGTGTCTCCGCGCGGGAGTGCCGGTCATCGCCGGCACGACAGGCTGGTACGACTCGTTGCCGGAAGTGACGCGCATCGCGAAAGAGACGGGGACGCCGCTTCTATGGTCTCCGAATTTCTCGCTCGGAGTCAACGTTCTGATCGAGCTCTCCCGCTACGCCGGCACCATGATGCGGGCGCTCACCGAGTTCGATGCACACATCGTCGAAACCCACCACGCCGGGAAAAAGGACGCTCCGTCGGGCACGGCGATCGCCATCGCCAAGGCAGCGAGCGAGGCTTTGGAGCGACCAATTCCCACCACGAGTGTGAGAACGGGATCCGTGCCCGGCACACACGAGCTGATTTTCGATGGAGGGTTCGAGCAGCTTTCTCTCACGCACCTGGCGCGGGACCGTCGCGTATTCGCCGAGGGCGCGCTGAAGGCAGCGGATTGGCTCGTCGGGAAACACGGCGTTTTTACAATGCGCGACGTACTCGAGCTTCCCGCGCGCGGGTAGGCGACACTCGCTCTCCGCGGCGAGAGCCGCGTACATTTAACAAATGAAATCGCAGCGTCTCACTGGCTGTGGAACAGCGCTCGTCACGCCCTTCACCAAATCCGGCGAGATCGATGAGCGCTCACTGCGCGCCTTTGTCGACTGGCAGATTACGAGCGGCGTCCACTTTGTAGTCCCCTGCGGATCGACGGGCGAAGCCGCGACCATGACGACGGCCGAGCATCGGCGCGTGGTCGAGATAACGGTCGAACAAACGGCAGGGCGCGTTCCCGTCGTCGCCGGGGCCGCATCGAACGACACCAAGAAGGCAATTGCGCTATCGCTCGAGATGGAATCAGCCGGCGCGACGCACTTGCTACACGCTTCGCCGATGTACAACAAACCGCCGCAGCGGGGGATCGTAGCGCACTTTCGGGCGATTGCGGATGCGGTTCGAACTCCGATTGTCGTTTACAACGTGCCGGGCCGCACCGCCAGCAACATCGAAGCTGCCACGACGCTCGAGCTGGCCGAACACGAGAACATTGTCGCGGTGAAAGAGGCGTCGGGAAATCTGGCGCAGATCGGTGAGATCATCCGGCACCGGCCCGCGCGATTCTCGGTGCTTTCCGGGGATGACCTGCTCACGCTCCAGGTCATGGCGGATGGGGGAGACGGCGTCGTGTCCGTCACATCCAACGTGACGCCGCAGCTCGTCGCTAAGCTGACGGAGCTTTGCGCGGCGGGAGATTTTGGGGCGGCGCGCGCGATCCACCACCAGCTCGCGGAGTGGACGGCAGCCGCTTTTGTCGAGCCCAATCCGATTCCAGTGAAGTCCGCGCTCGCGATGATGGGCAGGATGGCGAATGTCCTTCGCCTCCCGCTCGTTCCGCTCGCGGACAAGTTCGAGCCGACGGTGCGCGCAGCTCTCGTATCCGTCGGCGCCCTCAGGGCGTGACCGTGTCCAGCCTGCGTGAAATCGAGAAGCGCATCGATGCGCTCGCATCCACGCCCGCGGGTGCTCAGCTCCCGGACGATGCGCGGAGCATCGTCAGACGGCTTCTTGATGCGCTCGAAGCGGGAAGCGTCAGAGCGGCGGAAAAGGATCCGGCGACCGGAGACTGGCGCGCCGTCCTGTGGGTGAAGCGCGGAATCCTCCTCGGCTTTCGTGTTGGCGGGATGATGGACATGTCGATCCGATCATCCGATGGCGACGCTGCTCTCTATTTCTTCGACAAGGACATGTATCCGCCGCGGCCACTGACCCTGGCCGACGGCGTTCGAGTCGTTCCGGGTGGATCGAGCATCAGGCGCGGCGCCTACGTCGCGAGCGGTGTCGTGTGCATGCCACCCATGTACATAAACGTCGGCGCGTACGTCGGATCGGGTACGATGATCGACTCTCACGCCCTGGTCGGCTCCTGTGCCCAGGTCGGAGAGCGGGTCCACCTCAGCGCGGCGGCGCAGCTTGGCGGCGTCCTCGAGCCGGTGAACGCATCTCCTGTCGTGGTGGAAGACGATGTCGTCGTCGGAGGAAATTGCGGGATCTATGAAGGCACCGTCGTGCGCAGGCGGGCGGTGATCGGGGCCGGGGTCGTTCTCACGAGGGGCACGCCGGTTTATGATCTCGAGCGACAGACGGTTCACCGCGCCGAGAACGGGAAGCCCCTTGTCATTCCGGAGAACGCGGTCGTCGTCCCGGGCGCGCGCGCGGTGAAAGGTGACTGGGGCCAGAGCCAGGGCATCTCCCTGCAGACTCCCGTGATCGTGAAATACCGCGACGAGAAAACGGACGCGGCGACGGCGCTCGAATCTTGGCTTCGCTGAAGGTGTCCGGCACCATTCGCGTGCCGGGCGACAAGTCGATCTCCCACCGCTCGCTCATCCTTGCATCACTGGCGGATGGCGAGTCGCGCATTCGGGGGATTCTCGACTCGGAGGACGTCCGCGCCACCGCCGAAGTGCTTCGCGCCCTTGGAGCCGCGATTCCGGAGCTGGCCGGCGAGATGCGAGTGAACGGCGCCGGCATCCGCGGACTTCTCCCGCCACGCCGCGCGCTCGACTGCGCCAACAGCGGCACGACCACACGTCTCCTCGCCGGCGTCGTTGCGGCCCATCCCTTCTCGGCGCGCTTCGAGGGTGACGCCAGCCTGAGCCGGCGCCCGATGAAGCGCATCGCGGAGCCGCTCACGTACATGGGGGCGAAGTTCGACTTCGAGCACGGCGATGGACTGCCGATGACAGTGCACGGCGCAGACCTGAGAAGCATCGACTGGGACACGCATGCCTCGAGCGCTCAGGTCAAGAGCGCCATTCTGCTCGCCGGCCTCGTTTCGGAGGTCGAAGTGCGCGTTACGGAGAAATCGCCATCGCGCGACCACACAGAGCGAATGTTGCGCGCGATGGGCGCCGACGTGGAAACCGATGGGAATCAGGTCTGCCTGAGACCCGCGCGCCGGCTCAGTCCGATCGAGATAGATGTGCCCGCGGATCCATCTTCAGCGGCGTTTTTCGTGGCGCTTGCCTCGCTCGCCGGCGGCGGAGAGCTGACGCTGACTGATGTCTGTCTCAATCCTACGCGCACGGGCTTTCTCGAGGCGATCACGCGGATGGGAGCACAGGTCGACAAGACCGCAAGCGCCCGCAGCGGCGGCGAGGAGATCGGATCTCTGCGCGTTCGGCCGGCTCCGCTCCGGAGCACCAGAATCACGGAGGCCGAGGTCCCGTCGCTCATCGACGAGCTGCCGCTGCTCGCATGTATCGCGGCGGGTGCGGGGGTCGATCTCGAGATCACTGGCGCGGCGGAGCTGCGAGTAAAGGAGAGCGATCGCATCAGCGCGGTGGTGCAAAACCTTCGCGCGGTCGGAGCGGACGCGGAGGAGCTTCCCGATGGGCTGCGCGTCCACGCATCGCGTCGGGAGTTGTCCGGCACGATCGATCCGCGGGGAGATCACCGCATTGCGATGGCGTTTGGCATCCTGTCCGCGGCTTCCGGAAATCACATCACTGTGACGAACCCCGACTGTGTCGCCGTCTCCTATCCGCGTTTCTGGGAAGATCTGCGCCGAGTGGCTGCATGACGCGCCGGACATTCGTGATTGCGATTGACGGTCCAGCCGCGTCCGGAAAATCTTCCACCGCGCAGATGGTGGCCGAGAAGCTGGGTTATCTCCACGTGGACTCGGGGTCTCTCTATCGCGCCGCGACTGCGGCGACGCTGCGTGACCAGAGCGACCCGTCGAAATGGACCGAACAGGCTGTCCTCGACGCGGCGCGACCTGTGGAGCTACGCGCGGCTCGCACCTCGTTTTATCCGCTTCTCGAGGGCCGCGCGATCGAAGACGAGATCCGTGGAGGTGAGGTGACGGACAACGTGTCGCGTGTCGCGCAGATGCCGCGGGTTCGGGAGTGGGTGAACCAGAAGGTTCGGGACGCGGCGAAATCGCGGAACGTCGTGGTCGACGGGCGCGACATGGGTACCATGGTCTTTCCCGACGCCGATCTCAAGATCTTCCTCGTCGCCGACTCGCGCGAACGCGCGGCCAGGCGGTTGCGCCAGCGGGGGACCCCAGCGTCACAACAAATGCTCGACGACGAGACGATGCGGATCACAGGGCGGGACGCCCGAGACGCCGGCCAGACCGTTCCAGCCGCCGATTCGGTCATGATCGACACGACGGGCCTGACTCAGCAGGAGCAGGTGGAACAGATTGTGACTCTATCCAAGCAGCGCTCGGGATAGCACCAGGCGTGGCTTCTCTCGCCTCGTCAGAGAGGGAGAAAACCCGGAGGATGTTCGCGAATGCGTCGTTTCACTGATCGCTCGGGGCTTGATTGGAGTGCGTTCGAGGGCGCGCGGCCGGGAGGTCTTCCAGATCGCCGGTCGAAGCCCGCGAGCGTGGCGGTCTCGTTCAGGTGCGACGATGGAAGCGAAGTCGCGATGGACCTTCCGGTTGGCGCGCTCGAGGGCCTCACCGACCAGGAGCTCATCCTGCTCCTGACCAAACGCCTCATGTATTAGGCTGCCGGTTTGCGATCGCAGCTCACAAGGCCAGGCATCCAGCAGCGAACCATCCATGGCGGGGCAACGACTACCTACAACGCAAAGAGGACTTTGAGCAGCGAAAGGCGGGTCTAATCCCCGCCGGAGTGCCATGAAAACAAGAGAAAAGACCCCTAACACAAGGGTGACATTTCTATTGGCTTAACCTGGATGACATTTCTAATGACCGTTGACATGGTAGTGTCGGCCAAGTTGACCCAGCAGCAGGAAGGGTCTACATTTAAAGGCTTGATTCGAACGTACTCAACCCTTTAACCAGCAACATGATAGACTCGCCAACCGAAACACAAACCCAAACCGGCACGACGCTGACCGCGCGCGAGAAGCGCGATCTGCAGAAAGCGCAGCTGCGTCCGCTTGCCAACCTGCGGCCCGAGCTCTACGACGAGGACGATTACTCGCAGGACGAGCTCGAGACAATGATGGAGATGTACAACGGGACGATGGCCTCGATCGAAGAGGGCGAAATCGTCAAGTCCCGCGTGCTCGATATCCGTGACAACATGGTCGTCCTCGACATCGGCTTCAAATCCGAGGGGACGATTCCGCTCGAAGAGTTCAAGGATCTTCCCGATCTCAAGGCGGGAGACGAAGTCGAAGTTCTCCTCGAGCACCTCGAGGACATGGAAGGATCCGTCGTCCTTTCGAAGAAGAAAGCGGACTTCATGCGCGTGTGGGAGCGCATCCGCGTCGCCTACGAGAACGACGAGCCTGTGCGTGGCGCTCTGATCAAGAAGATCAAGGGCGGCGTGGTCGTCGATCTCATGGGAGTCGATGCATTCCTCCCCGGCTCGCAGATTGCGCTCCGCCGCGTTCCGAACGTCGACGAGCTGCTCGGCCAGAGCTTCGACTTCAAGATCATCAAGCTCAACAAGCGTCGCCGCAACATCGTCGTCTCGCGCCGAGTGATCCTCGAGCAGGAGAGGGCCGGGAAGCGCGAGAAGCTGATGAAGGAGCTCCAGAAAGATCAGGTGCGGAAGGGCGTGGTCAAGAACATCACCGACTTCGGCGCATTCATCGATCTCGGTGGAGTCGACGGACTGCTCCACATCACCGACATGTCGTACGGCCGCATTCAGCATCCGTCCGAGATGGTGCACATCGGCCAGGAGCTCGAGGTCAAGGTTCTCGACATCGATTGGGATCGCGAGCGCATCTCGCTCGGCTTGAAGCAGCTCCAGAGTTATCCGTGGAAGGATGTCGCCGAGAAATATCCGGTCGGCACCCGCGTCTCCGGAAAGGTGGTTTCGATCACCAACTACGGCGCGTTCATCGAGCTCGAGCCGGGAATCGAAGGACTCGTTCACATTAGCGAGATGAGCTGGACGCGCAACGTGCGCCACCCGTCGAAGCTGGTGTCGATCGGTGAAGCGATCGAGGCGGTCGTGCTCAAGGTCGATCCGAACGAGGAGAAGATCTCCCTCGGCATGAAGCAGACGGAGCAGGATCCGTGGATGATGCTGCCGGAGAAATACCCGGTCGGTACGCGGCTCAACGGCAAGGTTCGGAACCTCACCAGTTTTGGTGCGTTCGTGGAGATCGAGCCGGGCATCGACGGACTGATCCACATCTCCGACATGTCGTGGACCAAGCGCGTTCAGCATCCTTCGGAAGTCGTGAAGAAGGGCGACTCGGTCGACGTCGTGATCCTCAACGTGGACGCCGAGAACAAGCGCATCTCGCTCGGCCTGAAGCAGGCGACGGAAGATCCGTGGCTCAGGATCGGCGAGACATATCCCGTTGGCACCGAGCTGCACGGCAAGGTCGTGAGATTGATGGACAAGGGCGTGGTCGTCGATATCGGCAACGACATCGAAGGCTTCGTTCCAGTGAGCCAGCTCAATTTCGGACAGCCGGTGAGCAGTCCTGCGGACATCGTCTACGAGACGATGAACCTCGATCTCAGAGTTCTCGAGGTCGATCCGATTCATCGCCGCATCGTTCTGGCTGTGACCGCGATTCCGGCGGAGCAGCCTCCCCGTCCGGAGACGCCGTCCAAGGTCATCCCGATGGAATCCGACGACTACAACCTGTCGGATCCGATTCCGACGCCGCCAGACTCCTTCGTAGAAGAGCCGGCGTAGACGCGACGCGGCTCGAGTGAATGGCTCGCTCCTTTTTGGGCGAGCCATTTTCTTTTTGCGGACGCGGTGTTCAAGATTGATTGTGTTGTGCTTCGCCAAAGAAGTGAGGCTCGCGGCGTCGCTGCAGCGCCCTCCCCCCCAATCCTTTCGATACTCAACCCCCCCCTAGTCGTCCTACTAGGGTCGGATTGCGTTCCATTCCCCACTGCTACATCGCGTGAATGATTAGCTCCCCTGCCCCAAGCGAAGCACTGTTGGTTCTCGACTCCGAGCTCAACGTGCGCGCTGCCAACAAAGCCTTCTACACCATGTTTCGCCTTGCACCCGCTGAATGCGTCGGGCACAAGGTCTACGAGCTCGGTGGAATGACGTGGGACAAACAACTCCGCCCCATGCTCGAGACCGTTCTTGGCGGGGAACCGCAGTCGGATCACTTCGAGCTGGTTCACGACGAAAAGGAAGGTGGCCGAGGAGTCCTGTGGCTAAGCGCGCGACTCGTCCCCTCCGCGGACCCCGCCGAAGCCACGGTTCTCCTCGCGATCGAAGACCTCACGGCGGGACGCCCTGTCGAAGAGACGCTCGCCCTCAGAACCCAGGAGCTCCACACCTTCGCTGACGTGGCGAGCCGCGGCGCGCACGAGCTGAACAATCTTCTCACCGTCATTCGCATGAACGCGGATATCATCGAGTCGAGTTTGGGCGAAGCTAAGCTCTCGACCCAGGAAGCAGGCGAGATTCGCCTGGCCGCCGAACGTGCGGAAGCGATCACCAAGAAGCTGCTGCTCACGAGCCGGCGAGTTCTGCCGCAAGCCACCGGCCTCGATCGAGGCGCGAGCTCGCTTCCGCTTCCCGGCTCTCCGATGAAGGAGTCGGGTGAAGAGACAGCCGACCGCGAATCAGCCGGGAGGAATTCGTCGAAGGTCAGACGCCTGAAGCACGGAGCGCCCACCGGCCGCGAAACCATTCTTCTCGTCGACGACGAGAAATCGCTTCGCAAGCTGGGGAAGCGTGTGCTCACTGAGGCCGGTTACCACGTTCTCGAGGCGTCAGATGGCGCCATGGCGCTCCGCATTGCCGCCGAACAGGTAGGCGAAATAGATCTCGTTCTCACAGACGTCGAGATGCCGACGCTTGGCGGGCGCGGCATGGTCGACGAGCTGCACGAGCTCAGCCCCGGACTGAGAGTTCTGTTCATGTCGGGATACACCGACAACGAAATACTTCGTCGCGGAATCCAGAAGTCGGAGACTGACTTCCTCCAGAAGCCGTTTACAGCGGACGCGCTTCGTTCGGCCGTACGCGCGGTTCTGAGCAAGCCCCCGACGACCTCCGCCTAGGTGTCACAGACCAAGATGCCACGGCGTGACAAGCTGGGGCGGATCCTTATCATCGACGACCAGGAGGCGAACGTTCGCCTCCTTGAGCAAATCCTTGCGAAAGCCGGATACGAGGATATTGCGTCAACGACCAGTTCAGTGGATGCCCACGCGCTTCATAAGCAGTTCAAGCCCGATCTCGTTCTGCTCGACGTTCACATGAGCGGTAAAGACGGGTTCCAGGTCCTGGAAGAAATCGTCGCGCAGAATGGCGACTCGGAGCAGGTGCCAGTAATCATGATTACCGCGGATGACAGCGCCCACGCCAAGCGCCGCGCCCTCGCACTCGGAGCAAAGGACTTCCTGAGTAAGCCGTTCGACTCCGCGGAAGTACTCCTCAGGATTCGAAATCTCCTTGAAACGCATTTCCTTTATCGGAAGCTTCGCCACCAGAACACCGAGCTGGAGCAGAAGGTCACGGAGCGCACGAGGGAGCTCGAGCAATCACAGCTCGAGGTTCTGGAGAGGCTCGCGGCCGCCGTCGAATTCCGGGACGACGACACCGGCAATCACACCAAGCGAGTCGCGCAGATCTCGGCGAGGCTGGGGGAAGCGATCGGCCTCGAGTCGGCGACGCTGGAGCTGATCAGCCGCGCCGCCCCCCTGCACGACATCGGCAAGGTCGGAATCCCGGACAACATCCTGCTCAAGGCTGGCCCGCTTACCGGGGAAGAGTTCGAGATCATGAAGACCCACACCGTGATCGGATCGAGAATGCTCTCGAAGGGCCGCTCGGAGCTTGTCCGCTTCTCGCAGCGAATCGCCCGCAGCCATCACGAATGGTGGGACGGGTCGGGTTATCCCGACCGCGTCTCGGGTCAGAGCATTCCGCTCGAAGCGCGCATAGTCGCGGCGGCAGACTTTCTCGACGCGCTCACCCATGACCGTCCCTACCGGCCGGCGTGGGGAATGGACGACACGCTCGCCGAGATCAAGCGCAGGGCCGGGAGTCACTTCGATCCGACGGTTGCGAACGCCCTCCTCGGAATCAACTGGCAAGCGAGCTCGGTGCTGGTAGCGTAGGCCCTACAGGACGGATCGTCGTGCGCGGATGCCTCCACAGAACGGAAGCAGGGGGCTGTAAGCCTGGCAGCGTCCTGGCTGGGAGCTTGTTCCGGCGCATTCCTCCGCGCTAGAGATATCTCGCGCGGAGGATCTCGAGGTGGTGAAGCTCGTGGCCCGCGATGATGTAGGCGAGCGCCCTCACGGAGACTTCAGCGTTGTTCGCGAGCCCGCGCCGAGTCCAGGCCTGCTCACCCATGTGCCTGAAGAAGAGGATGGTGGACTGGCGCACCGTCTCGAGCTCTGAAGCGAGCTCGGAGAGAGGATACGCGTCGAACGTGGCGTTGCGAACGTAGTCGTCCTGCTCGAAGCCGGGGATCGGCGTGGCATCATTCCGCGCAAACCTGAGAGCGCGTCCCGTGAAGATTCGCTCGCTGTCGATCAGGTGTCCGACGACCTCGTTCACGCTCCATTTGTCGGGCGCGTACCGGTAGGTCGCGACTGACGCCGGAAGGGCGCAAAGAAGCGACTGCGTTTCGGTCATCTGGGCCGTGAGCGTCGAGATCACATCGCCGTTCGGGACAAGCGTAATGTACTTCTCGTAATAGGGAGGGAATTCCGACTTCGCCGGTTTTGTCGCGCTCGCTTTCACTGGGGTTGCCGTACTCACTATTGCCTCCTCGGGACGCTGAATTTCCCGCCACAACAAATAGAACGCGCTCACGCGCCGGCCGCCACGCCTGAATAATTGCCGAGGCGGTACCGGTTCGGTATCATCCGGCGTCCCGTCCCCAAGCGCGAGGAATGGCAGAGCGACACGATCCGTACATATCGCTGCGCAACACCAACTTTCTCTGGTACGTTGCCAGCCTGGTGGCGATGACGCTGGGAACGCAGATCCAGGCGACGGTCGTGGCGTGGCAGGTGTACGCCCTCACGAAGGATCCACTTTCCCTTGGACTGGTGGGGCTGGCCGAAGCGCTGCCCTTCATTGCCGCGGCCCTCTACGCTGGCCACATCGCCGACCGGCACGACCGAAAGCTGCTGTCGCTCATCGCGCTCGCGGTTCAGTCGGGCTGCGGAGTCGCGCTCCTTCTTCTGACCGTCTATGCGCGGCCGCTGCTGGGCAGGACGATAGTCCCGATCTACGCGGTCGTTTGCGTCAGCGGACTCGCGAGAAGCTTTCTCCAGCCGGCGCGGACCGCGCTTGGAGCCGAGATCGTGCCGCGCGAGACCTACAGGAATGCGATCACGTGGCGGTCGTCCCTCTGGCAATTCGCTGCCGTCGTTGGCCCCGCGGCTGGCGGAATGATTTACGGGTTTTCCGGCGCGCGGCTGGCTTACATCGTGGAAACGATCCTGTGCGCGATCGCACTGCTTCTGTTCGGGCAGATTGCGTACACCCGCCTGCCGGCGGCCGCCACGGAATTGACCATTGGCGAGAATCTCACGGTCGGGATTCGCTTCCTGTTGACCCAGCCCGAGCTGCTGGGCGCGCAGCTTCTCGACCTCTTTTCGGTGTTGTTCGGCGGAGCGCCAGCGCTGCTTCCGATCTTCGCGTCGGAGATTCTTCTCGTTGGTCCTGAGGGGCTGGGAATACTCCGTGCCGCGCCGGCGGCCGGCGCCGTGCTCATCTCGCTTCTGCTCGTCCACCGTAAGCTGCGGAAGGCCGGACGGACACTTTTCATCTGCGTTGCCGCGTTCGGCCTGTGCTGGATTCTGTTTGCGTTGTCGAGGTGGTTCTGGGTCTCGCTGGTGCTCCTCTTCATCAGCGGAATGGTCGACAACGTGAGCGTCGTGATCCGATCGACGCTGCTGACGATTCGCACGCCGCCACAAATGCTCGGGCGCGTGTCCGCGGTCAACCAGATCTTCATCGGCTCGTCGAACGAGATCGGATCCTTCGAGTCGGGTGTCGCGGCGAAGCTGCTTGGCACCGTTCGCTCGGTGATCTTCGGGGGGCTGATAACTCTCGGAGTAGTCGGAGTGACCTCGTGGAAAATCCCCCAGTTGCGGAATCTCGACGAGCTGGATTGAGCCTGCGGGCATGCGTGCCGCTCCCGACCCGGATCGACCCCGAGCCGCGGGTGGCCATACGAGCGGTCCAGCGGTCGAGGGCGCAAAAAAAGGTTGCCACCCCGCCCTCGTCTCGTCCATATCGGACGCCCCGCCTCTCCGTCTCACGGCATGAGGCGTGACTACTGAGCGCGCGAGTTCGAGGAGGAAAGCTGGGCCAGTCTGTCTCTCACGAATACATGGGGTCCGCCGTAGCGGCGGGCCTCACGTACGTCACCGATGCGATGCCGGGAATTCGCCGTCAGCGTCACGGCCGTGGCTTCACGTACGTCGGTCCCGACGGCGTCGTGATCCGGTCGCGCGAGTCTCTCCATCGATTACGGTCGCTGGTGATTCCGCCGGCGTGGACCGATGTGTGGATCTGCCCGCACGAGGACGGACACCTTCAGGTGACGGCCCGCGATGCGCGCGGCCGCAAGCAGTATCGCTACCACCCACATTTTCGCCAGCACCGCGACGGAACCAAGTTCGAGCGGATGTTCGAGCTGAGCGATGTGCTGTGGAAGATCCGCGAGCGCGTCGAAACCGACATCGCGAAGGAGGGACTCGACCGCGACAAGATCATGGCGACCGTAGTATGGCTGCTGGAGAGGACGCTGATCCGAATCGGATCGGACGAGTACAGGAAATCCAACAAGTCGTTCGGGCTTACCACCATGCGCCGCCGGCACGTTGCCGTCGTGGGATCGGAGCTTCGCTTCGAGTTTCGTGGAAAGAGCGGGATTCAGCACGCAGTCTCGGTCACCGACAAGCGCATCGCGCGCATCGTGCAGCGCTGTCAGGCTCTCCGCGGTGAGGAGTTGTTCAAGTACCTGGACGACGACGGAAAGCGGCAGGAAGTCGACGCGGAAGACGTGAACGCGTACCTGCAGGAAGTCACCGGACGAGAAATCACGGCAAAGGATTTCCGTACCTGGGCCGGGACGATGCTCGTGGCCGAAGCCCTGCGGCAGATGGGGCCGGCCAAGACCAAGCGGGACGCTGAGAAGAACGTCGTTGCGGCGGTCGACGTCACCGCCAAGAGGCTCGGCAACACGCGGAGCGTCTGCCGCAAGTACTACATCCATCCGGTGCTCATCGAAGCGTATCTGGAAGGCTCGGTTCTACGCCGGCTGCCGGAGCGCCACTGGAACAAGCGCAAGACGAAAGGACCCACGCTTCGTCAGCACGAGATGGATGTGCTCCGGTTCATCAAGGCGAGACTCAAGCCGAAGACGCGCCGCGCCGCTGTAGCCCGGGCGCCAAAGTCAGCGGCGAGCGCACCTCAGGCGCGGGCCGAGACCGCGAGTGACGCAGCCCCAACAAAGGGCGAGCTGGAGCCGACGGGCTCCTAGTCCAGGTAGGGGTAGTCCGGGTCCGCGAGCCGCTCCGCGCGCGCCGAGGCTTCCGGTCCCGCAATCTCTCTCGCGAGGTCGAGCAGCATCGGACTCAGGTGCCCTCCGTAGCGCACCAGGCTCGCCGCGCGCGCCCGTCGCGCCAGCAAGAATGCCAGAAATGGCTGATCGGCCTTGAGCGCGTTGCACGCCGGGCAGGCGAGGACGAGGTTGTCGCGCCGATCGTACGCCGTCTTGCCTTTTCGCGGCGTCACGTGATCCATTGTGATCGTCTTCGAGCTGACGCGACGCTCGCAGTAGGCGCACACCGGTCCGTGCCGATCGAGCAGCCACTGGCGCGTCTCCATGTACGCGTTGCGACTCGTCGGCAGCGATGTGTGCTGTTGCGCGGGGCGGCGCACCCCGCGCTTACGCGGCTTGCGTGATCTTCTTCGTGGTGGAGTCAAGTCGGGCGGGTTGTTTTTTAATGCTATCAGTACAACGGGAACGATAGCAATGCATGCGCCGTCCTTGCCAGGTTTGCTCCGTCCGCTCCGAACGGCGCTAGATGCCCACTCCGCGGAGCGTTAGCTTTTCGCTCCAATGACGATGCGAGACAAGCTCGACCTCCTGGAGCGCCGGCGCGCCGAATCCGAGCTGGGCGGAGGCGAAGCGCGGCTCAAGACACAGCACGAAAAGGGAAAGCTCTCCGCCCGCGAGCGACTCGAGCTTCTGCTCGACGAGGGCTCGTTCGTCGAGCTTGACCGCTTTGTGGTCCACCGCTCGACCGATTTCGGCCTCGAGGCTCAGAAGTTCTACGGAGATGGAGTCATCACCGGACACGGGAAGATCGACGGCAGGCTCGTCTACGTCTTCTCGCAGGACTTCACCGTATTCGGCGGGTCGCTCTCCGAGTCTTTCGCTGAAAAGATCGTGAAGATCATGGACCTGGCGATGCGGAACGGCGCGCCGGTGATTGGCCTCAACGACTCGGGCGGAGCGCGCATTCAGGAAGGCGTCGTCTCACTCGGCGGATACGCGGAGATATTTCTTCGCAACACGCTCGCCTCGGGCGTCGTCCCCCAGATCTCGGCGGTGCTTGGGCCCTGTGCGGGGGGTGCCGTCTATTCTCCGGCGATCACCGATTTCACCTACATGGTGCGTGGCACGTCGTACATGTTCGTGACCGGTCCCAACGTCGTGAAAACGGTGACCCACGAAGATGTCACGATGGAGGAGCTGGGGGGCGCCGACACGCACGCCGCCAAGTCGGGCGTCGCCCATTTCGCCTGCGACTCCGAGCCGGAATGTCTCCAACACATCCGCGATCTCTTCCGCTTCATTCCATCGAACAATCTCGGCGCCGCGCCGCGGGGACCGGGCACCGACCCTCGCAACCGGCGCGAAGAATCGCTCCTCGATGTCGTTCCGGACAACGCCAACAAGCCGTACGACATGCACGAGGTGATCACGCGTGTCGTCGACGACGCCGAGTTCTACGAAGTGCAGCGTGAGTACGCGAAGAACATCATCTGCGGCTTCGCCCACCTCGGCGGATTCAGCGTCGGCGTGGTGGCAAACCAGCCGGCCGTGCTCGCCGGAGTGCTCGACATCAGCGCGTCGCTCAAGGCCGCCCGCTTCATCCGCTTCTGCGATGCGTTCAACATTCCGCTCGTGACGTTCGAGGATGTGCCGGGCTTTTTGCCGGGCACCGCGCAGGAGCACGGCGGGATCATCAAGCACGGGGCGAAGCTCCTCTACGCCTATTGCGAGGCGACGGTGCCCAAGCTCACTGTGATCACGCGCAAGGCGTATGGCGGAGCGTACGACGTCATGAGCTCGAAGCACATCCGCGGCGACTTCAACGTCGCCTGGCCGACGGCGGAGATTGCCGTGATGGGACCAAAGGGTGCGGTGGAGATTCTTTTCAGGAAGGAGATCTCCGAGAGCAAGGACGAAGCGGCGGCGACCGAGGCGAAGATCGTGGAATATCGAGAAAAGTTCGCTCACCCGTATATCGCGGCCGGTCGCGGTTATCTCGACGACATCATCGATCCGCGCGATACCAGGCCCGCCCTCATCGACGCGCTCGAATCGCTACAGACGAAGCGCGACAAGAATCCGCCCAAGAAACACGGCAACATTCCGCTCTGATGGATCAAGAGCGCAGGCTCTGACGTCGGCCGACTCCTGATGTTCAAGAAAGTTCTCATCGCGAATCGTGGCGAGATCGCTCTGCGCGTCATTCGCGCCTGCCACGAGCTTGGGATAAGAACGGTTGCGGTGTACAGCGAGGCCGACGTGCGCGCCCCGCACGTCCGCGAGGCGGACGAAGCCGTTATGATCGGGCCGCCGCCCTCGAGCGAGAGCTATCTGCGCGGCGAGAGGATCATCGAAGCCGCGAAGATGACGAAGGCGGAAGCGATTCATCCCGGCTACGGATTTCTCTCCGAGCGTGAATGGTTCGCGCGAGCCGTCCGCGATGCGGGGATCGTCTGGATCGGACCGCCGGCCGAGGCGATCGCGGCGATGGGAAGCAAGACGGCCGCGAGGACGCTTGCGGTCGCTGCCGGAGTTCCGGTGGTTCCGGGAACGACCGAACCCCTCGAGAACGCGAAGGAAGCCGAGAAGATCGCGAAGAAGTTCGGCTATCCGGTGCTGCTGAAGGCCGCGGCGGGCGGTGGGGGAAAGGGGATGCGCGTGGTCTCAGCGCCGAAGGAGCTGGCGGGCGCGCTCGAAGCGGCGCGAAGGGAAGCGAAGAGCGCGTTCGGCGACGACGCAGTGTATCTGGAGAAATTCGTGGCGCGGCCCCGGCACGTCGAGATTCAGATCCTCGCTGATTCGCACGGCACCGTTCTCTCGCTCGGCGAGCGCGAGTGCTCGGTCCAGCGCCGGCACCAGAAGATGATCGAGGAGTCTCCGAGTGTCGCGGTCACTCCGGAGCTGAGGCGAAAGATGGGTGAGACGGCAGTGCGCGCGGTCCGCGCCGCGGGCTACGTGAATGCCGGCACCTGCGAATTTCTTCTCGATCAGAGCGGGGAGTTTTACTTCCTGGAGATGAACACGCGACTCCAGGTCGAGCATCCGGTGACGGAGCTCGTGACCGGAATCGACATCGTGCAGTGGCAGCTGCGAATCGCCGCGGGTGAAAAGCTCCCGTTCAAGCAGGAGGAGATAGTGCCGCACGGCTGGTCGATCGAGTGCCGCATCACCAGCGAAGACGCGTCGAACAACTTCCTTCCATCTACCGGACGAATTCAGCACCTGCATTTGCCGAGCGGCCCGGGAGTGCGGTGGGATGGCGGTGTGGAATCGGGAAGCGAGATCGGCCTCTACTACGATCCGATGCTCGCCAAGCTCATTGTCTGGGGCGCCGATCGGGAGCAGGCGGTAACGCGGATGCGGCGTGCTCTCGTAGATCTGATCATCCAGGGCGTGGAGACCTCGCGCGATTTCCACATTCGAGTCATGGATGACGACGAGTTCCGTCGCGGCGCCATCGACATTCAGTGGCTCGAGCGGCGTCTCTCTTCGATTCTCGAGCGTCCGCCCAGCGAAGAGTCCGTTCGAGTCGCGGCGATCGCCGGCGCTTTGCTGGCGGAGCGAGACAGGGGAGCGCGCGCGGTCTCGACCGCCGCAGGCGGCGCAACTCTTCCAGCCAGGGGCAGCGATGTCGCGCTCGATTCGTGGAAGCAGGCTGCGCGCGTCGAGGCGCTGCGCGACTGATGGCTGTCGTCAGCGTTTCTATCGACTCGATCGCGGCGGGCGGAGACGGCGTCGGAAGGAGCAATGGGCTCGTCGTGTTCGTTCCGCGGACGGCGCCCAGCGATGTCGTGACGGCGCAGATATCGGGCAAAGGGCATTTCGCGCGCGGCGCGCTCAGGAGCATCGTGTCTCCCTCTCCCGTTCGGATCGAGCCGTCCTGCCCGCACTACACGAGAGACAACTGTGGCGGCTGCCAGCTGCAGCACATGACGTACGAGTCCCAGCTGGCGGCCAAGCAGACGATCATCCGCGATTCCGTGCAGCGCATCGGGAAGCGCATCGTCGACGCACCTCAGATCGAGCGCAGCCCCAAGGAATGGCATTATCGAACGAAGCTCACGCTCGCGATGCGCCGACGCGGAGCGCGCTGGATCGCGGGGCTTCATCCTTACGATGATCCCTCGCGCATTTTTGCTCTCTCCGATTGTCCGATCACGGACCGTCGCGTCGTCGCTGCGTGGCGTGAAGTCATGGAGGCCGATGCCTATTTCCCGGACGCGAAGGAGCTGCGCGGAAGCGTCCGCATCACTAGTGGCGGGCCGACTTTCGTGATGATCGGCGGGCAGAGCTGGGCCGCACGCGACCAGTTCTCCGCCGCGGTCCCTTCGATCTCAGCGGTGTGGTGGGAGCCGGCCGAGGACAAGCCGCGCCGCCTTTTATATGACAAGCGGCAGGATCGCGATCCAAGCGCGTCGTTCGCGCAGGTGAATGCCGAGATGGCCGAGATCCTTCGGTCTTACGTGCTCGACCGCGCCCGCTCGTTCGAGCCCAGAACGGTGATCGATGCCTACTCCGGCGCTGGACACACCGCAATCTCGCTGAGTGAGCAGGGTGTAAGGGTGACCGCGGTCGAGCTCGACCCCGATGCGTCGGCCTGGTCCGCATCGAAGCTCGCGGAGCCGTCCCGCGCGATTCGGGCGAGAGTGGAGGATGCGCTTCCGGGACTGCTTCCCGCCGATCTCGTGGTACTCAATCCTCCGCGCGCCGGAGTGGACTCGCGCGTGACCGACACGCTCGAGGCAGAAGTGGGGCACCTTCGCGGCGTGATCTACGTGAGCTGCAATCCGGCGACGCTGGCTCGTGACCTCTCGCGCCTTCCGAGCTACAGAATCGAGTCGCTGCGCGCGTTCGACATGTTCCCGCAAACGGCACACGTCGAAACGGTCTGCGATCTGCGTCCCGCGGGAGAGTCGGCATGAGATACGTCGTGCAGCTGAACGACCAGCGCAAAACGGTCTCGATCGAGCCGGAGGGCGTTCGCTACGAAGACGAGGCGCCGGCGCATGCCGAGCTTTCCGACATCGAAGGAAGCCCGGTGCGAATGGTCAAGCTGGGAACCCCCGTCTATCGCGTTGTCGCCGAGAAGCGGCAGGGGCGAGGAAGGTACACGCTCTGGGTGGACGGCTATCGGTTCGAGACCGAGGCGCTCGACGAGCGAATCCGTTCGATCCGCGATCTCTCTGCGGCGAGTGCTGTACCGACGGGGCCAGCTCCGATCATCGCACCGATGCCGGGCCTGATCGTGCGAGTCAACGTCAGCGTCGGCGACCGGGTTGAAGCGGGTCAGGGGATAGTCGTGATGGAAGCGATGAAGATGGAGAACGAGCTGCGCGCCACCGCGGCCGGAACTGTGAAAAGCGTGGAGGTCACGCCCGGAACCGCCGTTGAAAAGGGGGCGCTACTGGTCGCCCTCGAATAGCGAAACGTGAGGGGAGGTGGTCTCCGTTTCGCGGAGCGTCCCGCGGTTGACATGCCCACCTGTCCCGGATACCTTAAAAGGCTGTCGTAAAACCACTTAGTCGCAGCCAACCGCTTGGAACCCTACTCGACCGAAAAGGGGGCCGGCACTTCCATACCGTTCCGCTTCACATGAAGACCTACTCCGCGACCCCGCGGGATATCGAGCACCAGTGGTACATCGTCGACGCCGAAGGCATGATCCTCGGCCGTCTGGCGACCGAAGTCGCGAAGATCATCCGTGGCAAGCACAAGCCGATGTTCACGCCCCACATGGATACGGGCGACAACGTCATCGTCATCAACGCTGCCAAGGTCCGCGTTTCCGGCAAGAAGGCGGAGCAGAAACAGTATTTCAGACACACGGGGTACATGGGTCACGAGCGGTTTACGCCGTTCGAGATGATGCTCACCAAGCACCCCGAGCGCGTGATCGAGAAGGCGGTCTACGGCATGCTGCCGAAGACGGCTCTCGGACGCGGGAAGCTCCGCAACAAGCTCCGGGTGTTCGCCGACGCGAAGCACACGCATGCCGCGCAGCAGCCGAAAGTGCTCGTCCTCAACAAGAAGAGTGAGAAGTAATGCCCGATACCATGCACACGATCGGACGGCGCAAAGAAGCCGTCTGCCGCCTCTACATCAAGCCGGGATCCGGCAAGTGGTCGGTGAATGGACGCACGCTGGGAGATTATTTCCCGCGTCCCGCGCACGTCTCCGCCATCCAGCAGCCGTTCACGATCACCGATACCCTCGGCCGCTATGATGTGAAGGCGAAGGTCGAAGGTGGTGGGCTCACCGGCCAGGCAGGGGCGCTCCGCCTCGCCGTCGCTCGTGCGCTCGTAAGGATGGATGAATCGCACCGCAAGAAGCTCCGCGACCTACGGCTGTTGACCCGCGATGCAAGAGCGGTCGAGCGGAAGAAGCCAGGCCGTCCGAAAGCAAGAAAGAAGTTCCAGTTCTCGAAGCGTTAACCCCGAAGGAATAACTATTTAATGGCTCAGCCAAACCTGGAGCAGCTACTCGAAGCCGGTGTCCATTTCGGACACCAGACCCGCCGTTGGAACCCGAAGATGCGTCGTTTCATCTTCGCGGAGAGAAACGGCATCCACATCATCGATCTGCAGAAGACGCTGCGCCAGCTGGAGCTCGCGCAGAAGCTGGCGCGCGAAGTGATCCTCCGCGGCGACAACGTCCTCTTCGTCTGCACCAAGCGCCAGCTCGTCAACATAGTGAAGAGCGAGGCCGAGCGCTGCGGAGCGATGTACGTGACCGAGAGATGGCTGGGCGGATTGCTCACCAACTTCCAGACGGTGAAGAAGCAGGTCCGCCGTCTCAAGGAGCTGGAGGCCGGAAGCGAGGCTGGCGGTGACTTCGAGAACTACACCAAGAAAGAGCAGCTGATGATGGGTCGTCAGCGCGACAAGCTTGCGAAGAATCTTTCCGGCATCAAGAACCTGACGCGCCTTCCCGGCCTCATGTTCGTGATCGACTCCAAGAAGGAGCGGATCGCGGTCAACGAGGCCAACAAGCTGCAAATCCCGCTCATCGCGCTCGTCGATACCAACGCCGATCCGGATCTGATCACCGTTCCGATCGCCGGCAATGACGACGCGATCCGCTCCGTGGAGCTGATGGCCAAGTCGATTGCCGATGCGATCGTCGAGGCGCGCCGCGAGGCGCCGATGCGCGAGGAGGCCGAAGAGGCCGAGTCGTACACCTACAGCTCGGACCGCGGCGCCGAGCCGGAAGGCGAGGGCGACAAGAAGCGGAAGAAACGGCCACGAAGGCGACGGGCTAAGCCCGAAGCAATTGCCGCGCGGCTCAAGACAGGCGGCGACGAAGGTGGCGGAACAGAGGAAGCCACCGAGCCCGAGCAGGAAGGTTAACTTTTACGCCGCCGGAAAATTCCGGCGGCGTTTTAACGAGACAGGATGATGACTACAAAAGAGAAATTCACAGCCAAAGACGTTCAGGCTCTGCGCCAGCGCACCGGTGCGGGTATGATGGAATCGAAGAGGGCGCTCGAGGAGAACCATGGAGACATGGAAAAGGCGATTGAGTACCTGCGCACCAAGGGAATCGCCAAGGCCGAGAAGCGTGTCGGCAAGCAAACGAGCGAAGGCGTCATCGGCAGCTATATCCACCACAACGGCAAGGTCGGCGTGATGGTGGAGGTGAACTGCGAGACGGATTTCGTCGCGCGCACCGATGACTTCAAGCAGCTGGTGAAGTACATCGCCGAGCACATCGCCGCCGCGGCTCCGATTGCCGTCGACAAGGATCAGGTCCCGCCGGACAAGGTCGACAAGGAGCGCCGCATTTTCGTCGAGCAGGTGAAGGAGAGCGGCAAGCCCGACCACCTGATCGAGAGGATCGTCGCCGGAAAGGTCGAGGCGTACTACAAGGACGTGGCTCTCGTCCACCAGGCGTGGGTTCGCGAGCCGAAGAAGAGCGTCGGCGAGTTGATCAAGGAAGCATCTGCGAGGCTGGGGGAGAACATCCAGGTTCGCCGCTTCGTCCGCTTCCAGATGGGCGAGGAGTAGAGACCAGCTTGGCTGATCTCAAGTACAAGCGGGTTCTGCTCAAGCTGTCCGGCGAGGCTCTCGCCGGGCAGAAGGGCACCGGCTTCGACTTCAAAATCCTCGAGCGCCTCGCGACGGAGGTTGCCGACATCGTGAAGATGGGAGCGAGCGTCGGCCTCGTGATCGGCGGCGGCAACATTGTGCGCGGCACCCAGCTCTCGAAGATGGGAATGGACCGCGTCGGCGCCGACTACATGGGCATGCTCGGCACGGTCATCAACGCGCTCGCGCTTCAGGACGTGCTCGAGAAAGCGCAGCTGGAGACGCGCGTCATGACCGCGATCGCGATGGAATCGATCGCCGAGCCGTTCATTAGACGTCGCGCGATGCGCCACTTCGAGAAGGGCCGCGTCGTGATTTTCGCGGCCGGCACCGGCAATCCGTATTTCTCGACCGACACCGCCGCGGCGCTCCGCGCGATCCAGATCCACGCCGACGTCATCATCAAGGCGACGAGCGTCGACGGAGTTTACAGCGCTGACCCCAAGCGGGATCCCGATGCAACACGCTACGAGTCGATCAGCTATCGCGATGTCATGGTCAACGAGCTCGGCGTGATGGACCAGACGGCCATCACTCTCTGCAAGGAGAACAAGCTCCCGATCATCGTACTCAACATTCACCGTCACGGAGAGGTTGCGAAGGCGCTGGTGGGCGAGCGCGTCGGAACGATCGTACAATGACGACAATTCCTCAGATTACGAAGGACTGCCGGACCGCGATGGAGAAATCGTTCGAGGCCTCGAAGCGCGAGCTGGCCTCGATTCGTACCGGCAAGGCGACGGCGAGCCTCCTCGACACCATTCGCGTCGACGCGTACGGGCAGCAGATGCCCCTCAACCAGGTCGGCAGCGTCTCCGCGCCGGAGCCGCGTCTTCTCACCGTGACGCCCTGGGACAAGGGACTCGTCACGGCGATCGAAAAGGCGCTCCGCGAATCGGATCTCGGTCTCAACCCGCAGAGTCAGTCGGGCGTCATCCGGGTCCCGCTCCCCGCGCTCAACGAGGAGCGCAGAAAGGAGCTGGTGAAGGTAGTTCACAAGCTGGCCGAGGAGGCGCGGATCGGCATCCGCCACGCGAGAACCGCCGCGCGCGATCAGCTGAAGAAGCTCGAGAAAGCGTCGGAAGACGAGCAGAAGAGAGCCGAAAAAGAGCTTCAGAAGCTCCACGACGACTTCATCGGCAAGATCGATGAGTTGTTGAAGGGAAAAGAAGCAGAAATCATGGAAGTCTAGCCCGTGTCCGAGCTGACACGGCGCATCATCTTCGCGGTGATCGCGGCGCCCGTGAGCATCGCGATCGTATACTTCGGCGACTGGGTGCTCGCGATCGTTCTTTCGGTGCTCGCGGCGCTAGGCGCCTGGGAGTTCTTCCGCATGGCGAAAGAAACCGGAGCGCTGCCGATGGAGCCTGCGGGAATAGCGCTGGCTGCTCTCCTTCCCATCGCCGTCCATGCGCAGAGGCTGGGTGTCTACAGTCTTTCGCTGACGGCGATCGTAGCCATGATCCTCGTCCTCTTCGCGAGCACCATCTGGCTCCGCGGACCGTCGGGCAAGCCTCTCTCATCCGTCGCGATCACGGCGTTCGGAGTGATGTATGCAGGACTCTTTTCATACATCTACGCTGTTCGTTACCACGACTACGCTGTCGGGGCGGCGGCGGGAACAGCGCTGGTCTTCCTGCCCGTGCTCCTCACCTGGGCTACCGACGTCGGCGCATACACATTCGGTCGCACGTTCGGTAAGAAGAAGCTGATTCCGTCGGTGAGTCCCGGAAAAACGGTGGAAGGAGCGGTGGGTGGACTCGGCCTCGCTATAGTCATGTGTCTGCTTTACGTGAGATTCATACTGATGCCGTATGCGCAGCTGGGACTCACGATCCAGGGCGCGGTTCTCTTCGCCATCGTCGTGAGTGTCACGGCGCAGACCGGTGATCTCGCCGAGTCGCTGCTCAAACGCGAGGCGGGCGTGAAGGACAGCTCGCGCATCCTCCCGGGGCATGGTGGAATTCTCGATCGCTTCGACAGCCTGCTGTTCGTGATGCCGATCGCGTTCCTCCTGCTAGGGCGCCTGCTGCTGCCCATGCCCCAGTGACGCCGGTCACCGCACCCAAAGGGGTGGCGGTGCTGGGCTCGACGGGGTCGATCGGCACGACGGCGCTCCGCGTGCTGGACAGGCAGCGCGCAAGATTCCGAGTCACGGCTCTAACTGCGAACAGCAACGGCGCGCTCCTCAGAGAGCAGGCGCTCAAGTTCTCACCTGCGTTCGTCGGCATGGTGGAATCCCAAGCCGACGCGGACGATGCGTGGCAGAGCGGGACCGAGGCCCTGATCGCCGCCGCCACGCGCGATGACGTCGACATCGTGCTGAATGCGATCGTGGGCGCGGCGGGACTCGACGCGACGCTGGCCGCGCTCGAAGGCGGAAAGCGCGTCGCGCTCGCCAACAAGGAGACGCTGGTCATTGCCGGAGACTTGGTGAGGCAGGCGTGTGCCGCGGGATCGGGTGAGGTCATTCCCGTGGACAGCGAGCATAGCGCGATCCTTCAGTGCATCACCGGACACCCGACGTCGGCGGTCCGCCGGGTCGTGCTCACAGCGTCGGGCGGACCATTCCGCGGCTGGAGCGCGGAGCGGCTCGCGTCGGCGACGGTGGATGACGCGCTCAGACACCCGACCTGGCAAATGGGCCGCAAGATCACGATCGACAGCGCGACGCTCGCCAACAAGGCGCTCGAGGTCATCGAAGCACATTTTCTGTTTGGCCTCCCTTACGATCGCATCGAGGTCGTGGTGCATCCGCAGAGCGTGGTTCACTCGTTCGTCGAGTTCATCGATGGCAGCGTCGTTGCACAGATGAGCGTTCCGACGATGGAGTTGCCGGTGCTCTATGCTCTGACGCATCCTGAACGCGTCGCCGACGACGGCGTGCCAGCTTTCGATCCGGTTAAACTTTCTCCGATGACCTACGAGCCCGTCGATCACGCGCGATTTCCGGCGCTGCGCCTTGGCATCTCCGCCGGAGTAGCGGGTGGGGCCGCGCCCGCGGTGTTCAACGCGGCCAATGAGTGCGCCGTCGCCGCGTTCCTCGCCGGCAAGATCCGCTTTCCGGATATTCCCCGCGCAATCTCCTCCGCGCTCGACAAGCTGAGCGACATGCCAGGCGGAACGCGGGAGCAGCTGCTGGCGGCGGACGCTGCAGCGCGCCGCCACGTGCAGGAGATGTTCAAGTGCTGAGCTGGCTCGCCCCGATCATCGTCTTCGGGCTCGTCGTGTTCGTGCACGAGCTGGGACACTTCATCGCCGCCAAGCTGACCGGCGTGTACGCGCCGCGCTTCTCGATTGGGTTCGGTCCATCCCTGTTGAAGAAGAGATTCGGCGAGACCGAGTACGTTCTCGCCGCGCTGCCGCTCGGCGGATACGTGCGCATGGCCTCGCGCGAGGACGAAGCTACCGCATTTCTCGAGGGTGGAAGCGAGAATTCGGCGACGCGAGCCGCCAATCCCCACGACGGTTACGATCCGAACGCCATGATTCCATTCGGACCCAAGCCGATTCCGGAATCGCGCTGGTTCGAGTCGAAGCCGCTCGTCGCGCGGCTCTTCATCATGCTTGCCGGCGTCACGATGAACGCTCTTCTCGCCTACGGCATCTACGTCGGGCTTCTGCTGCACTCGGGATTTCCGACGCCGATTCCCATCGCGGCAGGCGTGACTCCCGGGAAGCCAGCAGCTCTCGCCGGAATTCAGGCGGGGGACAGCATCGCCACGCTGAATGGCCGGCCTCTCAAGAGCTGGGAGACCCTCCTCGATAGCATCGGCGCGTCGGCCGGCCGTCCGTTGGACCTGGGGATCGTCCGGCACGGGCAGACCATAGAGCTCCGGGTGACGCCGGCGGCGGAAGTCGTTCCCGACCCGCGCACCGGAGTCAAGCGGTCGCTCGGCAGAATCGGCATGGCGGCGAGCGAAGGATTCACCCCGATCTCCGTGCCGCAGGCGTTCGGCGCGGCATGGGGACTGACGATGGACAACGGCAGCAGGATATTTTCGGCGCTGGGCGCGCTCGCACACGGTGTCGGCGTCTCCGATCTCGGAGGACCGATCGCGATCGCGCAGGTGTCGGTTCAGGCGGCGCGCGGCGGCATAGAGACGCTGTTGCTGCTGGTGGCGCTCATCAGCATCAACGTCGCGGTGTTCAATCTGCTTCCCATTCCGATCCTCGATGGTGGCCAGATCCTTATCAACGTGGCGGAGACGATCAAGGGAAGCGCGTTCAGCACGCAGACCCGCGAGCGCATCCTGAAGGGCGGGCTATTGATAATCGGCCTGCTGTTCGTCACCGTGATGTTCAACGACATAAGCCGCAACATGCAGAACATCGTCCGGTTTTTCGGACGCATTTTCGGGCGCTCGGGCTAAAACCATTGGCCGTTTGCTCTCGTAACGTTCGGCACTCCACCCTCGCGCGAATCCGGATGTCAGATTTCAGAGCAGGAGATCATCGCCTGACCAATCCCCTCGAGCCGCCCCGCAGCTACGCCAGCGAGCAGGGCGAGCAGCTGGTTCCCGAATCGCGCTCGACGTCGGGCGTCGTCTCGGTTCTCAGCAGTGCCGAGAGGGAAGGCCGCTGGCAATTGCCAAGGCGGTTCCGCGCGCTCGCGGTGATGGGAAACATCGAGCTCGATTTGCGCGCGGCCGAAATTGGGTACGGCCTGTCCGAGATCGAGGCCGTGGCAGTCCTCGGCAATATCGAGATCACGGTTTCGCCCGAGATCGCGGTTGAGTGCGATGGGGATTCTCTGCTCGGTTCCTTCGTGCTCAAGTATGAGGGACGCGCCAATCCAACGGCGGCGAGTCGCGACAGAGTTGTGCGCATTACGGGAACCGCCTACGCGGGCGCCGTCACTGTGAGCGTGAAAGGGCCGGACGAGAAACTGCTCGCCATGATCGGACGCAGCCTGGGCATCGGCCAACCGTAAGCGACTCGCTCCTCGCCAAACTCGTTGCCGCTCTGCCTGATGAATTGAACGGCGAGCGCTTCGCGGCTAAATTTGACAGTTATGGCTTTTCCAGGCCTGGCTGAGCGCCTCGCCGATGTTCGAGCCAGGATCGCCGCGGCGGCAGCGCGGGGTGGTCACGGGCAGCAGGTCACGATCGTCGCGGTCACCAAGACGCACGGGCCCGAGGCCGCACGGGCGGCGTATGAAGCGGGCCTGCACGACGTCGGCGAGAACAAGGTTCAGGAAGCGTTGAAGAAGATGGCCGCGGTCGAGGTGCCGGTGCGCTGGCATCTCATCGGGCATCTTCAGCGGAACAAGGTGAAGGCGCTGGAGCAGTTCGTGTTGCTGCATTCGCTCGACAGCCCGCGGCTCGCCGACGCTGTGTCTGAATTCGGGATCGTGCGCGGCCGGGCGATGGACGTGTTGATCGAGCTGAATCTTTCGGGAGAGGCCTCGAAGGGCGGATACACTCTCTCCGATCTTCTGCCGGAAGCCGAGCGACTCGTTTCGCTATCGGGCATCCGGGTTCGGGGAGTGATGACAATGGCTAGCTTTAGCGCAACGGAGTCGCAGCTCCATCGCACCTTCGCGGAGGCTCGCGAAGGGCGCGAAGAACTGATCGCGGCTGGGCACCCGGCCGGGGAGCTGTCGATGGGAATGTCGAACGATTACGAGATTGCCGTAGAAGAAGGCGCGACTCTGGTGCGGGTCGGGACCACCCTCTTCGGAGCGAGGGATAAATGATCGACGAGTCATTTCATCTTACACCACTGGACGTGCGGCGCTACGACTTCGGCCGGGCGCTGCGCGGCTACAACCGCGCGCGCGTCGATCAGTTCAGGGATCAGGTCGCCGAGGAGATGGAGCGGCTCACGCGCATCAATCAGGACCTCGACTCCAAGGCCAGGAGCTTTCACGAGCAGCTCCGCGCGTTCCGTGAGCGCGACAAGGCGCTGAACGATGCGCTCATCGCGGCGCAGCAGCTTCGCGGCGAGGTTCGCGAGCAGGCGGAGCGCGAGGCGCAGCTCGTTCTGCGCGAGGCGCAGGCGGAGGGCGAGCGGATCATCGAGTCCGCCAAGTCCGACGTGCGGCGAATGGAGCAAGAGCTGGACAATCTCGATCGCTCGCGGCGCACGTATCTGGCGCAGATGCGGACCCTGATCGCGCGTCAGCTGTCCGAAGTCGAAGCTTCGGATTCCCAGGTTGTGGCGAGCACTCTCAGAGGCGCGGGCTCCAACTCCTCCGGATCGAACCGAGAATGACCGTGGTCCGCCCCGTGCCGGCCGCGGCGGGGGGAGACGAGAAGGGCAGACGCTTCCGCTTGCTGCCGACCGATCGCTCGCCCGACGAACTTGAGAAGGAAATGCTCGCTCGCTGGAAAGAGGAAAATCTTTTCCAGCAGACCCTCGCCCAGGCGGAGGGGAAGCCCGAGTTCGTCTTCTTCGAAGGCCCGCCCACCGCCAACGGCCGGCCCGGCATCCACCACGTGTTCTCGCGAACGGTGAAGGATCTCTTCTGCCGCTACCGCGCGATGCGCGGCAATCACGTCGCGCGCAAAGCGGGCTGGGATACGCACGGTCTGCCGGTCGAGATCGAAGTCGAGAAGAGAATCGAGAAGGACTTCGGCATTCGGACGGCGAAGGAGCAGATCGAGAAGATCGGCGTCGAGCGGTTCAACGAGATGTGCCGTGAGAGCGTTTGGCGCTACCGAACTGACTGGGAAGAGCTGAGCGAGCGGATCGGGTACTGGCTCGACTACAGCGATCCGTACGTCACCTACTCCAATAATTACATCGAGAGCGTCTGGTGGGCGCTCGCCACGATGTTCCGTGGCGGACGCCTGTACCGCGGCCACAAGGTCCTGCCGTACTGCGCTCGCTGCGGGACGACTCTCTCGAGCCACGAAGTCGCGCAGGGTTACAAGGATGTGAAGGATCCGAGCGTCTATGTCGCGCTCGATCTTGTTGAGGACAAGGGTGCGAAGACGCGGCGGCGCATCCTGGTCTGGACGACGACCCCATGGACGCTCGTCTCGAACGTCGCGCTCGCGGTGAACCCGGCGCTCGAGTACGTCGAGTTGCGGAAAAGAAAATCTGAAACGGACGAGACGATCATCCTCGCTCTCTCTCGCACACCCGCCGTTCTGGGTGACGATTTCGCCGGCCGCTGGGAGACGGTGAGCTCCGTCCGTGGCAGCGATCTCGTCGGGAAACGCTACAAGCGGCCGCTCGATTGGGTGGAGTACAAGGAAGGCAAGCACGAAATAATCGTTGGCGAGTCTTTCGTCTCCGCCGACGAAGGAACCGGCGTCGTGCACATGGCCCCCGCGTTCGGCGCCGACGATTACGCGGCGGGGCAGCGCAACGGACTCGCGTTCCTCCAGCCCGTAAATCTCCGCGGCGAGTTCCCGGCCGACATGCCGCTCGTGGGCGGAATGTTCGTAAAGGACGCGGACGCCGTCATTCTCGAAGAGCTGAAGCGGCGCGGGGTGCTCTGGAAATCGACGCTGTTCGAGCACGCATACCCGCATTGCTGGCGCTGCGAGACGCCCCTGCTCTATTACGCTCGCACCTCCTGGTTCATCCGCACGACCGAGTTCAAGGACGCGATGCTGGTGCGCAACTCGCGCGTCGACTGGCATCCGGCCGAAACCGGAGCTGGTCGCTTCGGGGAGTGGCTGACCAACAACATCGATTGGGCGGTTTCGCGCGACCGCTACTGGGGCACTCCGCTTCCGATCTGGGTCTGCGATAGGGACGACTCGCACGCGGAAGCCATCGGCGGATACGCGGAGCTGTCGGAGAGGTCCGGTGTCGCGCTCGCCGCCAACTTCGACCCCCACAAGCCGTTCATCGATCGCTACACCTGGCAGTGCAAATGCGGCGGCACGATGACGCGCACGCCCGAGGTGATCGACGCCTGGTTCGATTCCGGGTCGATGCCATTCGCGCAGTGGCATTTCCCGTTCGAGAACCGCGACAAGTTCGAGCGCTACTACCCCGCGGATTTCATCGCCGAGGGAATCGACCAGACGCGCGGATGGTTCTATTCTTTGCTCGCGATCGCCACCGGACTCGGTGATGCGCTGCCGAACAACCTGCTCGCCCACGAGGCGCATTCACCGGTCGTCGGCGACACCGCGCCGTACCGCGCCGTCGTCGTCAACGATCTAGTTCTCGACGCCGAGGGACAGAAAATGTCGAAGCGGCTCGGGAACATCATCGATCCCGCGTCCGTGATTCCGCGCTACGGTGCCGACGCGGTTCGGCTCTTCCTCACGACCTCGAGCCAGCTCTGGACGCCGCGCCGCTTCGACGAGGCGGGCATCCGCGACACCGCGGGGCGCTTCCTGCTCACGTTCAAGAATGTCTATACCGGCATCTTTGCGGAGTACGCGAACTTCGGCTGGTCGCCATCCGACAAGGATCCGGCGCCACAGGATCGTCCGCTGCTGGACAGATGGGTTCTGTCGCGGCTTGCCAGTGTCGAGCGCGAAGCCGACGAGCTGCTGGGCCGCTACGAGGCCACCAACGCCGCCAAGGCGGTGATGACTTTCTTCGACGAGGACGTGTCGAAGTGGTACGTGCGCCAGAGCCGCCATCGCTTCTACGACGTCGATGCCGCGGACAACCGCGCCGCGTTCGCGACGCTGCACGAGATCCTCGCGGTCACGTGCCGGCTGCTCGCACCGTTCGCTCCGTTCATCACCGACTGGGTCCATCGCGAGCTCACGGGCGGCTCAGTGCATCTGGCGCCGTTCACGCGTGGGGCCTCCGGAGCGGGGGCGATCGATGTCGATCTGGAGCGTCCGATGGGGCACATTCGGACCCTCGCTACGCTGGGCCGTGCCGCCCGCGAGGAAGCCGGCGTCAAGGTGCGTCAACCCTTGGCCCGGCTGGTGTGCGTCGTGCCGATTCACGGGGCCGTTTCGAAGGGAGCCCAGATGCGCGCAGAGGGGATGTTGGCAGAGCTGAGCCCCCTCTTGGCGGCCGAGCTCAACATAAAAAAGGTCGAATTCATCTCCAGCGCCGACGATCTAGTAACTTTAAAAGCTCGGCCGAATTTCAGATCGCTGGGTAAGAAATTCAGCAAGGATACCCCCCTTGCCGCCGAGGCGGTCCAGGCACTGAGCAGCGAGGCACTGAGGGAGTTCGAGGCGGGGAAGCCGCTTTACATTTCGGTCGGAAATGAGTCGCGGGAGCTGAGCCCCGAGGATCTGACGGTCGTGCGGACCGCTTCCGGGGATTTGGTGGTAAAGGAGGAAGGCGGCTATTTTGCCGCGCTCGATTCGGTTGTAACGCGCGAGCTGCGCCTCGAAGGACTCGCGCGCGAGGTGGTGAGCCGCGTTCAGCGGTTGAGGAAAGAATTGGGTTTCGCCGTAAGCGATCGCATCACGCTCTTCGTTGCGGGTGGTGCGGAGATTCAGGAAGCGATGAAGGCCTTCCAGAAATGGATCGCCGATGAAGTACTCGCCCTGAAGGTCTCTGTGGGCGAGAAAATCGACGGAACACACGCGACGCATGCGTTCGACCTTGATGGGCAGAGCGTTGAAGTCGCCTTGGAGAGGGTAGGTTAGAAATGGCAACAGCAGCCAGCAGCAAGAAACCGAAGGCGATGCCAAAGAAGAGCCTTCAGCATTTCGAGAAGCGACTGCTCGAAGAGCGGAAGCGCGTCTTGAAGGAGCTGGGGCACTACGACGAGACTTTCGGATCGACGCCGCAGAGCGCGGACGGCGATCTGAGCGCATATTCCTTCCACATGGCCGATCAGGGCACCGACGCAATGGAGCGCGAAAAGGCATTTCTGTTCGCGAGCCAGGAAGGCCGTTTCCTCTGGCACATCGACGAAGCGCTCCGCCGGCTCTATCGCAATCCCGAGCAGTTCGGCAAGTGTCACAACTGCGGGCGTGAGATCAGCTTCGAGCGTCTCGACGCGCTTCCGCACGCCAGGTATTGCATCGAGTGCAAGCAGCGCGAAGAAGATGGAAAGCGCCAAGCCTAATCCGCCCCTCTTCTGGGGCACGCTGATCACGGTGGTGGCGGTCGATCTGGTGACCAAGCTGATCGCCGCGTCGACGTTGTCGCCGCAGCATATCCCCCACGAGATCCTCGCCAATCATCTCCGGCTGACGCTCGTCTACAATCCGGGCGCCGCGTTCGGGCTGAACCTGGGCGTCTACTCGCGGTGGATATTCATGGCGCTGACGACGGGGGCGCTCGTGATTTTAGGACGGCTGTACCAGGCCACGCGGCAGCGAGATTTCCTGCGCACGCTAGCCCTGGCTCTGGTTTGCGGGGGAGCGGTCGGCAATCTCATCGACCGCATTCGGTCGGCAACGGGCGTGGTGGACTTCATCGATGTCGGGGTGGGCGACCTGCGGTGGCCGACCTTCAACGTCGCTGACATGGCCGTCAGCATCGGCGCATTCCTCCTCGCCTGGGTCCTTTGGGGGGAAGAGCGATCTTCCGGCCCCGCCGTCGCAGCCACGCCAGTGTCGGATACGCCGGCGGAGAGCTAGGCTCTGAGCGACGTCAAAGAGTTCCCCGTCGAGGCGGACAGCAATGTCCGCCTCGATCTCTTTATTGCCAGCCGTGCCGAGCTCTCGCGGACCCAGGCGGCGACGCTGATCGCTCAGGGACATGTGCAGGTCGATGGGCGGCGCGAAAAGGCCAGCTACCGGCCGGAGACTGGGGAGCTGGTGCGGATCGAGATCCCGAAGACCGCGAAGCGGACGATCTCGGGCGAAGACATTCCCGTGAGCGTGGTCTACGAGGATGAGGCCCTCCTCGTGGTGGACAAGCCCGCCGGGATGGTCGTGCACCCGGCACCGGGGAACTGGAGCGGCACGCTCGTGAATGCCCTGCTGGGGCGTGGGGGCAGCCTCTCGACCGAGGGCGAGCCGGAGCGGGCCGGGATGGTCCACCGCCTCGACAAGGAGACCTCGGGCCTCCTGGTGGTGGCCAAGACCGACCGGTCGCACCGGATTCTGAGCGCGGCGATCGCTGCCCGCCGGGTGGTCCGGCGATACGCGGTCATGACCTGGGGTCATATCTCGACGGACGCTCTCACGATCGACAAGCCGATAGCCCGTGATCCCCGAGACCGGAAGCGCATGGCAATCGTCAATAAGGGTCGGCCGGCCAAGACCGACCTCATACGCCTTGCTCGGTTCGATGCGGGGGACCTTCTTCGTGCCCATCTCCATTCAGGACGGACTCACCAAATCCGCGTTCATCTCGCGTCTATCGGCCATCCTGTCATGGGCGACGACGTGTATGGCGGGGGCGGAGGACGTCGTGTGGCCGGACTTCCTCCCAGGCGGCATTTCCTGCACGCGGCCTGGCTCGCGTTCAACCACCCCGTGACAGGCGAGTCGCTCGATTTCCGTTCTCCGCTTCCGGAGGACTTGCGCAGCGCGCTCGCGGTGATGGCCGGAGAGCACGCACTGGCGGACGACATCGACCCGCTCACAGCGTTCCGATTCTATGAGTGACGCCGTCGCGCTCCCTCCCGAACAGGTCGTCGAGGAAGAGCCGCACGTACCGACCCGCCGCCTGCTCGTGTTCAACATTGGCGACAGCTCCTTCGCGTGCGACATGGACTCCTTTCGAGAGATAGTTCCCATGCAGCACATAACGAGGCTGCCGGGCGCTCCCGATACCGTGCGCGGCCTCATCAATCTGCGCGGAACCATCGTGACTGTGATTGACGGCGGCACCTCGCTCGGCAAGCTCGCTCGCGGGCGCGCGGAAGGCCTGATCCTGCTGGTCGATTATTTCGATCGGTGGATCGGAATCGGCGTTGACGACGTTCGCGACATTCAGGATGTGCCGATAGATCAATTCGGGGCGGCGGATCAGGCGGAAATCCCGCTCGTGGGCGCGGTAACTGGAGCAGTCGAGATCGAGGGGCAGCGCGTCCTCGTGCTCGACATCAAGACAGTGGTTCAGCAAGTCATCGGACAAGGGAGGTAGGGTGAGCAGTACTGTGCTGGTTTGTGACGACGCGGTGTTCATGCGGACGATGGTCAGCGATATCCTTTCTCAGGCCGGCTTCACGGTCGTCGGAGAAGCGGAAAACGGGAAACAGGCTGTTGAGAAATACCAGCAGCTGAAACCGGATCTGGTGACGATGGACATCATCATGCCGGAGATGGGCGGGATCGAAGCGGTGAAGCAGATTACCCAGATGGATCCTGCCGCGCGAATTCTCATGTGCAGCGCGATGGGGCAGCAGGCCCTGGTGCAGGAAGCCCTTCAGGCGGGAGCGCGCGACTTCGTGGTGAAGCCGTTCCAGCCGAGCCGCGTTCTCGAAGCGGTGCAGCGGGTGCTCGCCTAGGTGGACACGGGTCGCTACGCCAAGCTTTTTCTCTCGGAGAGCCGTGAAAACCTCTCCGAGATAAACAACGCGCTCCTCGAATTGGAGCGCGGCGGGAGCGACACGGCCATAGCGCGTCTCTTTCGCGCGGTTCACACGATGAAGGGCATGGGAGCCGCGATGGGCTACACTTCGGTGGGAGAGCTGTCCCACGAGCTGGAGACGCTGCTCGACAAGCTCAGGAACGGCGCGCTCGTCGTGACGCGCCCGATCATCGACACGCTTTTCTCCGGCGTGGACGCGCTTGAGCAGGCAGTAGACCTGGCAACGGGTGCAGCTCCGCAGCAGCTCGACGTGAAGGAGATCATGGCCCGCATCCGAGCGGCCTCGAGCGAGGAGACACCGCAGACGTTCACGTCGGAATTCGCCATTGTGGCGGTCGACAGGAAGGCGCCCTCTCCGTCGGCTCCTTCTGTTCAGGCGGCGCAAAAGACGCCGCGCCACATCCGCATCGACGCGAAGCGGCTCGACACCCTGATGAACGTCGTTGGCGAGCTCGTGATCGCGCGCGACCGCATTCAGAAGATCGCTGAGCAGCTCGGTGACGAGTCGCTGCTCGAGGCGACGCTCCGCGCTTCCCAGATCCTGGCCACGCTCCAGAACGAGATCATGACGAGCCGCATGGTTCCGGTGTGGCAGGTGTTCGAGCGCTTCCCGCGTGTCGTGCGCGACACCGCGCGCTCGCTCGGGAAAGAAGTGGATTTCAAGATCGAAGGCCGGGAGATCGAGCTCGATCGCTCGATGCTCGACGAGATGGGCGAGCCCGTTCTGCACCTGCTCCGGAACTCGCTCGATCACGGCGTCGAGACGCCGGACGATCGTGAGAGAGCCGGAAAGCCACGCGTCGCCACTCTGATCCTCACGGCGGAGCGTGACCGCGCGACGGTGCTCATTCGTGTGACGGACGACGGCCGCGGAATAGACCAGTCGCGAGTGCTGCCGCGCGCGAAGAAACTGGGCTTGGTCGAGCAGGGCACCACGAAGCTGTCCGAGCAGGAGCTCATCTCGATCATATCCCGGCCCGGCTTCTCGACGGCGGAGAAGGTGACCGAGATCTCGGGACGCGGTGTCGGATTCGACATCGTGGCTACCCGGGTGCGCGCGCTCGGCGGCTCGCTGGAGGTGCACACCGACGCGGGGCTCGGCACCAGCGTCGCCATGCGTCTGCCTCTGACGCTCGCCATCTCGCGCGCCCTCCTGGCAAGAGTCGACAAGGAGGTTTACGCGATCCCTCTCACGCACGTACTCGAGACATTCAGCCTCTCGCAGCCGATGCTGCTCGAGTCGAAGGGAAGGCAGGTCGTCGCCATCCGCGACGATCTCTTCACCGCCATCTGGCTGCGTGAGCGCGTCGGCCTGCCGCCGGCCGCCAGCGCCGCCAGCGGTCAGGTCGTGCTCATCGAGCTGGCCGAGCGGCGCGCAGCGCTCATCGTCGACGAGTTCATCGGCCAGCAGGAAATCGTCGTCAAGCAATTCGATGGCGTGGACGCCAGCAAGACTCTTTTCAGCGGCGCGACCATTCTTGGCGATGGATCGCCCGCTCTCATCGTGGACGCCTCCAGTCTCCTCTGAAATGACTAATCCCCGCAATACACCATCCGGTGATAGCGCTACGACGCTCTTCAGTAGCGCCCGTCTCGACGCGCTGCGCGAGGTTGCCAACATTGGCGCCGGTCACGCCGCGACCGCGCTTTCGACGCTGACGGCCACGCGCATCATGATCAGCGTCCCGATGGTGAACATTGTACCGCCCGGTGATTTCGTGCCGGAGATCGCTAGCGGCGTGGAGATCGTCGCCGTCCGGATGGCGATGAGCGGCGACATCGGCGGGCAAACGGTGTTTCTCCTGGCAATCCCGGCGGGTCTGAGACTCGCGGAGCGAATGCTGCGGCGGACCCGTGGGACATCCCAGAGTCTGGGCAAGCTCGAGCAGTCGGCGCTGAACGAAGCGGGAAACATTCTCGCCGGCGCGTATCTCACGGCTCTCAGTGAGTTCCTCGACATGCGCCTCATGCTCTCTCCGCCGTCGCTCACCACCGGGAAGACCGAGGAGGCTCTGAAGACACTGGGCGACCGCGCACCGCAGGCCGAATCTCCAATCCTTTGCGTGGAGACGGAGTTCTTCCTCGAGGAGCCGGTGGAGAGCCTGCACGGATTCTTCCTGCTCGTCCCCGACCAGAAGGCATTCGACGCCATCTTCCGCGCCGTGCGCGTAGAGTAGCCCATGAGCGCAGCGGCAACTGCCCGCCCATCGGCAGCCGCTCAGGGCGGTGAGATCGACATCCTGCGATCGTTCGCCCGCCGAATCGATCCTTCGGATGCGGGCGCGTACAACAACCTCGGTGTCCTCTATTTTCGAAGGGGACTGACGGACGAGGCGATCGTCGCGTTCTCCCGCGCGCTCGCGCTTGACGAGCGGATGGGCGTGGCGAGGCGAAACCTCGAGATCGCGTACGGAGACAGCGGCATCGTCGAGCGGCGACTGCACGAGCTCGACGAGCGGCTGCGCGCCAATCCCGAGGACCTCGAGGCGCTCGTTCAGAGCGGGATCGCGGAGAAGACGGGCGGCCGCATGGAGCGCGCGCACACTCTCTTTCAGCGCGCGATCGAGCTCGATCCCGACAGCTCAGTTCTCCATTTCCTGCTCGCCGAGACTCTCTACAACCGCGGTCTGCACGAAGACGCGATGCGCTCCGTCAGGCGGTCGATCGAGCTGAACCCGGAGAATCCCGACGCCCTTTATCTGATCGGCTTCATACTCGGGGATCTGGGCCGCGGTGAAGAGGCGGCCGAAGCGAATCGGCGCGCCGTGTTGCTGAATCCGACGCTGGTACGAGCGCAGGCGAATCTCTCGCTCGTGACGTATCGCCATGACGTGACCCCGAGCCACCAGCAGAGGACGCCGGCCGGCGCGCACATCACGCTCGGCCGCGCGCTGAGGCAGAAGGGCTACTTCCAGGAAGCGCTCCACGAGTACGAGAAGGCGATCGAAGGCGGCGAAGCGAACGCCGAGGTGCTCCAGGCGATGCTGGAGCTGTACCTGCTGCAGCGCGATACCGGCGCCGCGATCGCCACCGCCGAGCGGTTCGCGCGCGAGTTTTCCCCGACGGCGAAGACCTGGAACGGAAAGGGGGTCGCGCTGCAACTGGAAGGCAGGCACGCCGAGGCGGAGCAGAGCTACACGCTGGCACTGGAAATCGACCCGAGTTATCCGTTCGCGCAGAACAACCTGGGCGTGCTGCTCTGGCACAAGAACGACACCAAGTCCGCGATCAACTCATTCAGGCGCGCACTGCAGGCGCCCGCTCCTCCGGTCGAAGCCCGCCTGAACCTCGCCCTCGGGTTGTTCAGGAGGAAGCACACGGAGCTGGCGCTCGAAGCGTATCGACAGGTGCTGAGCGCCGCGCCTGAGCACCCCGTGGCGTGGAACGGCATCGGTCTGATCCTGGTCGAGCTCGAGAAGTACACCGACGCGCGGAACGCGTTTGCGCGCGCGATCCAGGCAAATCCGGATTTCGCCGAAGCGCACTACAACATGAGCTTCACGCTCTCAAACCTCGGCGACTTCGCGTCGGCGCTCCGCGAGACGAAGCGCGCGCTGGCGCTCGATCCGATGTACACGCCGCAGAAGCTCGAACTGGCGATAGAGCTCCCGCACGAGGAGATCAGGCTCACCGTCGCTCCGCCGATCACCGAGTCGGATGAAACGGTCGAACACGTCGAAGATTTTCACTTCGACCCGGCCATCATAGAGGAGCTGTTCGCCGAGAAGCCGGTGCGTGCCACTCCGGCGTCGCAGGATGCAATGGCGGGGTTCTCGCTCGCCCGCGACCTGATCACGAAGGGCCTGTACGACCGCGCTCAGGCGGAGATTGCGCGGGTCCTCTCGCGCGGCGGCGACAAGGTTCTCGGTCTGGTGCTGGCCGGCGACGGATTCGCGGCGCAGGGACTGCACGGAGAGGCGCTCGAGAGATACCGGCGCGCGCTGGATATGGAGGAGACGAACTCCTACGCGCGGCAAGGCACCGCGCGGTCGCTGCTCGCACTCGGACGCGCTGAGCAGGCGCGACCATATGCCGAGGCTCTGGTCGAGGCTGGAAGCACCGACGTGAACCTGCTCCTTCTGGCCGCGGAAGCGCGCGTGGCTTCGCTCGACAATCCGGGCGCTCGCGAAATCCTCGTCACGCTCAAGAAGAGCGAGGCGCGCAATGCCAACGTGTTGAAGCGAGTCGGCGATCTCTACGCGGCGCTCGGTGATGCGATCGAGGCGATTGCGGCGTACCGCTCGAGCCTCGGCATCGACGAGCGGCAGGCGGAGACGAGGATCGCGCTCGGGCGGCTCCTCGCGAAGGCCGGCGACGACACGGGGGCGATCAGAGAGCTGGAGACGGTTCTCGTAGCCGCGCCGAATCACGATGCAGCAGTAGTGGAGCTGGTGGGGCCATATCGGCGCACCGGCCGGTCGCGAAGCGCACTGCCGCGGATCGTGGCGCTCATTCGCCGCGACGTCTATCACTTTGCCGCGCTGATCGCGCTCGGCGAGATCCTGATTGACCTCGCCCGCGAAGCCGACGCCATCCAGGCGTTCGAGCGTGTGCTGCGGTTCGATCCCAACCAGGCCGAAGCGCTGCGCTATCGCCGGCTGCTGATGCGCGGACGCGTCTAATGGCGATCGAAGGACCACTCCGCGAGCTCGGCATTCACGACGTCTTCCAGCTGCTCGACCTGAGCCGGAAGACGGGAACGCTGCGCGTGTATTCTCCCGAGAGGAACAACGAGGGGAGCGTCTATTTCGACGCGGGGACGATCGTCGCCGCGACGATGAAGAGCAACCCGCATCTTCTCGGAACGATTCTCGAGAGATCGGGCAAGGCGACGCCGGCGGATCTCGCCCGCGCCACGGCAATGCAGCGTGCAGGCGACAAACGCCGAGTCGGGGAGATTCTCGTCGCCCACGGCATTGTGACGCCGCGGGACATCGATCGCTTTATGCGCCAGCAGATCGAGACCGTCGTCTTCGATCTGATGTCCTGGTCCGAGGGTTTCTTCTCATTCACGGAAGAGCCGCCGCGTCCCATTCGCAAGGACATCGCCGTACGCGTGAGCACCGAATCGCTGCTCATGGAAGGTGCGCGGCGCATCGACGAGTGGTCGCGCATGGCCGACAAGATTCCGGACGCGCTCGTGATCCCGCTGCTCGCCCCCCTCGACGACGGCCCGGAGTCGTTCATCGACCTCCTTCCGCGTGAATGGGAGGTGCTCTCGATAATCGACGGCGAGAGAAATCTCCACGAAATCGCGAAGCGTCTCGTGCTTCCCGAGTTCGAGGTTGCAAAGATCATCTACGGAATGCTGAGCACGGGCCTCATCGACATCTCGCTACAGGAACATGATGCCAGCAATGTCTGAGTCGGCGCGGACGCTGTTCGCTACCGCGATTGGCGAGGCCGAGCAGACGGCGCTGCTGCTCGACTCGGCCGGCAAGCCCCTGGCCGGGAGCTACATCGACCAGCGCGGGCGGGACATCTCCGCCGAGGTCGGCGCAGCGTTGAGCGGCGTCAGCACGGAAGTGACGAGATCCATGCGGCTCCTCTCCATCGGCGGCTGGACCGCGGTGGTGGTGGAGACCGACACAGCGACGATCGCGCTTGCTCCGGCCTCGCGAGAGGCTGTCGTTCTGCTCGCTTCATCCCTGACCGTTCCGCTCGGACTGGTCCGCCGGGTTCTCACGCGCTCGGTCGTGCTCGCGATCAACTGGATGCGGGGCCGCGCATGAAGGCGCTCAGTCAGGTAGTCGCCACCCTGTCCCACGTGCCCGGCGTCGTCGCGGCCATGGTAGTCGGCGCAACCGACGGGCTCATCGTCGAGACGAGCGCAATCATGGGCGGCGCCGCGGACGGCACCGACCCGCGGAAACATACCGCGGCACTCGCCGCCTATCTTTATTCGAAGGTCACTCGCGCGTCTGACGCGGCCAGGCTTGGCACGCCCGCGTTCATGCGGCTCGAGGCCGAGCGGGGTCACATCTTCGTCGTGGGCGCCCGCGAGGTCGTGCTCGTCACGATCGTCACGACTGACGCCAACCTGGGACGAGTGAGACTCGAGATGATGAACGCAGCCCGAGAAAATACATGAGCGATCCGACTGTAGCGGAAGCCTGGGTCGCGGCTCCGCTCACGCGGCTGAAAGACGACGCACGTCTCATCTCGGGTGTTCTCCTCTATCCGAGTGGCCGCGCGGTCGGACAGTTCGGCTTCTCCAACGCGGCCGATGTGATGTCCATCTGCGCCCTCACGTCCGCCATCAACGCTTCGGCGCGTGAGCTGGGACGCCAGCTCGATGGCAAGCCCTTCTACGAGATGCACCACGCTGGAGCGGAAAGGCGGGTATTCATGGCCCGCGCATCCGCCGGCGCGCAGGAATTGCTGTTCGTGGGCGTCTTTGACCGCGAGAGCTCGTTCGGCGTGGTGGAGATCTACTTCGCGGAGTTTCAGAAGGCGCTCGAGAGACTGCATCCCGAGAAGCAGGCCGCGGGCGTCGGACCGTCCGGTGATTTCGAGGGCGAGCTCAATCGCAGTCTCGATGCGCTCTTCGGTCCGATAGGAAAGCACTAGCATGTCAGTCGTCAACTACGGCACGCGCGAAATCACGTGCAAGATCGTCTACTACGGGCCGGGTAGATCGGGAAAGACGACCAACCTTCAGCACATCTACTCGCAGCTGCCGGAGGAGAGGAAGGGGAAGATGATCTCCCTCGCCACCGAGACCGATCGCACCCTGTTCTTCGATTTTCTTCCGCTCGATCTCGGCACCATCTCCGGATTTGCGACCCGGTTTCAGCTCTATACGGTTCCCGGCCAGGTGTACTACGCCGCCACGCGCAAGCTCGTGCTGCAGGGCGTCGACGGAGTGGTGTTCGTTGCCGACAGCCAGTCTCGCCAGCTCGCCGAGAACATCGAGAGCCTGCAGGACCTGCACGCGAATCTGGCCGACGAGGGCCTCGATCCGCGTACGCTTCCCCTCGTAATGCAGTACAACAAGCGCGATCTGCCCGCGGGCGAGATCAGCTCGATCGAGGACCTGGACGAAACGCTCAACTTTCGGGACGTGCCCTATTTCTCGGGGACCGCCATCACCGGCGGCGGCGTATTCGAGACGCTTCGCAGCGTCGCGTCGCTGGTGCTGTCACGCCTGAGCGCTCCCGCCGTCAAGGAATCCTGATTCGTGGCGAACGAGTCGAAGAAGGAGGAGGAGAGCGGCGAATTCGCCGACTTCATGGCTGACATCAGCCAGGAGATCGCGCAGCGCGTGGAGTCGCTCGACACCAAGCCGAAGGCGCCCCCGGAGGAGAGGAAGAAGACTCCCGCCGTGCCGGACGCGGGCCTCATCGTCGAGTGGCCCAACATCGCCGACCGGATGATCGAGGAGATGCGCTAATGGCCATCAAGGGTAGCCTCAAGGAGGCGAGCCTCCCCGACGTCCTCCAGCTGCTCTCGATGGGGAAGAAGACGGGATGCCTCGGACTCTCGTTCCACGACAGCTTCGGCTCGATCTACTTCGACAGCGGGCGCATCTGCCACGCCGCGATCGTGAACCGGCCGCTCGACACGGAGAACTCCGTCTACACGCTGTTCACGTGGACGAGCGGCACCTTCAACTTCGAGCCCGGCGTGGAGCCGGAAGATGGCGCCGAGCGCGTCTCCGTCGATCCGCAGTCGCTCTTGCTGGAGGGCGCGCGGAGGGTCGACGAGTGGTCGCTCATCGAGAAGAAGATCCCGAGCTTCGATGTCGTGTTCAGTCTCGACCGTCCGCGCCTGATGATGAACAGGGACCCGCTTTCCCCCGAGCAGGAGGCGTTGCTTCCGATCATCGACGGACACCGCGACATCAATGGATTGATCCGCGACTCGGGCATCGGCGAGTTCGAGGTCGGGAAGGCGCTGTATGGATTGGTGAACGCATCCTTCCTTCTGCCCGTCGGACGGAAGAGAACTACACCGACGCTCCCCCGGAACGCGAGTCCTCTCGAGCGGCGTGAGCTCGCCAGCGCGTTGTACAGAGCTGGAATGCACGACGAGGCGCTACGCGAATTCCGCGCGCTCGTCGAGGAAGCGGCCGACCCAGTGGCATCGTTCCACGTCGGCCTCATCGCGCTCCGGCAGAAGGAATGGGCCGGAGCCGTGAATGCGTTCATGACCGCGGCGCCCAACGCGCCGAGCAAAATATCACTTCTCCATAACCTCGCGCTCGCCTACGAACAGCTCGGGCAGCTCGAAAAAGCCAGACTGGTGATCGACCGGGCCCTGGGCGCGGGAGGAAGCACGGATCCGCTCATCCAGCTGCAGGCGGCGATCGTCTCGATGCGTCTGGGAGACTTCCAGGCGGCGAAGGTTCGGCTGAGTGAATCGCGCAGTCTGTGGAAGACGAATCCGCCTCCCGCGGTCTGGTTCCACTACGCCGCGAAGGTCGCCGCAATGACCGACGACCCCGACCGCGAGATGCTGCTGCTCGCCGCCGCAACCGAGACGCATCCCGAGTCCGCGGTGATGCTGAACAATCTCGCCGCGGCTCACCTCAAGCGAGAGGACTACGAGAGCGCGAAGGACGCGGCCGAAAAGGGAGTGGCGCTGGCACCGGAGCTTCCGCAGCTCCGTCGCAATCTCTCCGCAGCGCTGGAAGGAATTTCGCGCGCGGAACGGAAGGCGACGAAAGCATCGAGTCACTCCTGACGGGGCGCGCGGAGTTGGTCCAGGGAGACGACGCCGGATTCCAGGCACTGATCGAGAAGATCACGCGCGATCGGGGATTTCGCTGCTCCAGCTACAAGGACAAGTGCCTGCGACGACGCATCGCTGTCCGGATGCGCGCGAAACACACGCCGACGGCCGGCGAGTACTCGACAGCCCTGGACGCCGATCCGAAGGAATACGATCGACTGATTCGATCGCTGACCGTCAACGTGACGAAGTTTTTCCGGAACTGGGACACCTATTCGGTGATCAGGAACACAGTTGTTCCGGAGCTGTGGGAGCGCGGGGAGCCCGAGACGCGCATCTGGAGCGCGGGGTGCTCGTCGGGCGAGGAGCCCTACTCGATCGGCATACTAATGCACAAGCACGCCGCCGAGAGGCGAGAGAGCGCGCGGCTCGAAACAATCAGGATCCTGGGCACGGACATCGATGCCGACTGTCTCGGAGAAGCGGAGCGCGCGTTCTACGCCGACACGGCCCTCGGCGATACGCCGCCGGCGCTCCGCGAGCAATACTTCCCGCAGATTGCCGGACTCCACGGGATGCTGCCCGAGGTCAGGCGGCTGGCGAGCTTCGAGTGCAACGATCTCCTCGCCTACGAGCCTCCGCTTCAGGACGTTCATCTCATCCTCTGCCGCAACGTGATCATCTACTTCGAGCGCGAGGCACAGGACGCACTGTTCTCGGCATTTCATCGCGCGCTCGCTCGGGGCGGGTTCCTCGTCCTCGGCAAGGTCGAGAGTCTCCTCGGTGGCGCGAGAGGTCTTTTTACGCCGGTGAATGCGCGCGAACGCATCTTCCGGAAGATCTAGCCCGTTTGGCGTGGCTGAGATGACCGACAAGGCTGCGACCGTCCTGGTCGTCGATGACAGCGCGTTCATGCGCAAGCTGATCGCAGAGATGGTCGAGTCGGGCGGCGCATTCCGTGTCGTCGGTACCGCGGGCGACGGAATCGAGGCATTGCAGAAGATCCGCGCTCTCAAGCCCGATATCGTGACGCTCGACATCGAGATGCCCCGCTTGAACGGCCTGCAGACGCTCGAGCAGATCATGGCCGAGATGCCGCGGCCGGTCGTGATGCTCAGCGCCGCGGGCTCGGATCTGGGAAACGAGATGACACTGCGCGCGCTCGAACGCGGCGCACTCGAGTTCGTGAGAAAGCCGTCCGGCCCTGTCAGCATCGACCTTTCGACTGTGCGCGTGCAGCTGATGTCGGCACTCGAAGCGGCGCGGGCGATGAACATGGGCGGAGTCCGGACACCCGCGCCCGCCGCGTCGGCGGTTCACGGCGAGGCGGCGCCAAAGAAATCGCCCGATGCGGCGACTAAAGTAGTGGCGATCGCGTCGTCGACGGGCGGGCCCCGCGCGCTGGCTGAGATCATACCGCACCTTCCCGAAGAACTGGGCGCGGCGGTGGTGATCGTTCAGCACATGCCGGGAGAATTCACCAAACTCCTCGCCGAGCGGCTCCGCGCGATGAGCGCTCTCTGGGTGGCGGAGGCGATAGATGGCAAGCTCCTGCGCGAGAATCGCGTCTACGTCGCGCCGGGCGGATATCACATGACCTTGAGAGGCGAGCCGGGGAATGCGTCGATCCGGCTGGACGAGTCGCCAACGATGTGGGGCGTGAGGCCTGCTGCCGATCCGCTCTTTTTCTCCGTCGCTGAGACGTTCGGACGCGCCGCGATCGGTGTCGTGCTCACGGGAATGGGCCGGGATGGCGCGGAAGGGCTGCGGCGAATTCGGGACGCGGGGGGAAGGGCGATCGTGCAGGATCGCGAGAGCTCGATCATTTACGGAATGCCGCAGGCTGCGCTCGCGGCGGCGGGTGCCGATAAGGTCGCGGCGGTGAACGATATCGCGCCACTGATCAGAGATCTGTGCGCAGGCGCGGCCAGAGGCATTGGCGGATGAGGAATCGTCACGTATCGTTCGCTGAGCGGCCCGGGGAGCGCTCTCGAAGCGCCGCGTCGCGCATTCGATCTTTGATCGCTCACCAATCACAGGACAAAGCAGAATGAACGAGGAAGGGAATCACGATGCGTAGGATGCTGGTAACGGGTGCGGCCGGATTCATCGGCACCAACTTCGTCCATTTCTGGGCCGAGCATCATTCGGGCGACGCGATCGTCGGACTCGACGCGCTGACTTACGCGGGCAACCTCGCGAGCCTCGAGCCCCTCGCGAATAACGAGCGGTTCACGTTCATAAAGGGCGATATTCGCGACGGCGACACCATGCGCGACATCATCAAGCACGAGGGAATCGATACGATCGTCCACTTCGCGGCGGAATCGCACGTGGATAGATCGATCCACGGGCCGGATCCCTTCATCGACACCAACGTCAGGGGCACGCACGAGCTGCTAAAGGCCGCGCGCGCGGCCTGGACCGAGGACTGGTCGGGCGGCGCCCGACGGTTCCACCACATCTCGACAGACGAGGTTTACGGAAGTCTGGGTCCGACCGCCGCTCCGTTCACCGAGGATACGGCGTACGCCCCGAATTCGCCGTACGCGGCGAGCAAGGCCGGATCGGATCACCTCGTTCGCGCGTACCACCACACCTACGGCCTGCCCGTCACGACGACGAACTGCTCCAACAACTACGGTCCCTATCATTTTCCGGAGAAGCTGATTCCGCTCACGATCGTGAACGCGCTCGACGGAAAGCCGCTGCCCCTGTATGGGGACGGGCTCCAGATTCGCGACTGGCTCTACGTTCGCGATCACTGCCGCGGAATCGAGCGCGTGCTGGAGAAGGGAAGGGTGGGCGAGACTTACAACCTCGGGGGCAATTCGGAGCGCAAGAATCTCGACGTGGTGAAGACGATCTGCGCGAGCATCAACAAGATTTTCGGGGCGGACGAGAAGGTTCGGGAGCGGTTTCCCAAATGCCCGGCCGCGCTCGGCGGCGACACCGCCGAGCTCATAACTTTCGTCAAGGATCGGCCCGGACACGACCGGCGCTACGCGATCGATGCGATGAAGGCGACTCTGGAGACCGGTTACGGACCGTCCGAATCGTTCGACACAGGGCTGCTGAAGACCATCAAGTGGTACATCGCCAACGAGCAGTGGTGGCGCTCGGTCATGGATGGGAGCTACCGGGACTGGGTCGAGCTCCAGTACTCAAACGGGCGGCAGACGGCCACGTAGCACCCATTGCAGTCGGCCCGCCGGCACACTCCGGGTTGACACGCATTTCATCCCGCCCTACACTACGACCCTTATGGCCAAAACCGATCTTGCCAATGGTGCCCGGGCGGGGCGCGATTCTGGTCCGCGCCGCGCATGGGTGTATTGGATAGTTGCCACACTAGTGTTGCTCGCCGGATTCGCCGACCTCGCGCGGGGTGGCGAGACGCTAGCCCCGATTCTGCTTGTAATCGGGTACTGTGTGCTGATCCCGCTGGCCATTCTTCGGTGAGGGAACAGGCTCAGTTTCTGCACCGGGCGAGTAGCTCAGTTGGTTAGAGCGCCTGCCTTACACGCAGGATGTCGGGGGTTCGAGTCCCTCCTCGCCCATCAAAGCAAAACAAGGGACCCACGGCTTGGGGTGTGGGTAGGAATGTTTACCGTCTTGGAGGTTAAACCATTGAAGGCACGTTTAGGTATTTCCGGTCTCGTTCTCATAGCGCTCGTGGCAATCACGGCATCACCTGTATTCGCCCAAAGCGGCAAGACGGGCGAGCGAGTGATGATCCCCACGCTTCAGAGCTCGGACAAGGAGCTGGGAGTTCAGGCCGCGGAAGCCATCCGCAACCAGCTGCAGAAACAGACCAACACTCGCGATCTCGTCGTGGTCCCCAAGACCGACATCAACAGTAGCCTTATCTCGTCCGGGTACCCGCCGAGTGACGCCCTGGCTCCTGGTGATGCCAAGGCGCTGGCGAGTCTCGTTCGCGCTCCGCAGTATCTCGAGGGCACCGTCACCAAGACGCCTACGGGATACAAGATCGATTCGCGGCTCATCATCTCCCGCGACATGTTCAAGGCTCAGGCTCTGCCGAGCGCCCAGGGCGCAAAGCTCGACGATGCGGCCGGCCAAGTCGCGCGTGCGATCCAGGATGCGCGCCGTCAGCTGCCCGCTGAGGAGACCTGCCACAACGACATCTCACAGGGCAAGTATCAGGAAGCGGTGGCCGCGGCGCGTAAGGGGCTGGTCGGCTATCCGACCGCGAACATTGTTGGAGTATGCCTCGCCGAGGCGTACAACAATCTCAAGATGCCGGACTCGGTAGTGGCCGTCGCTGAGCGTGTTCGCGCCAGCGACCCGCGCAACATTCCGGCGCTGAGACTGCTCACCACCACTTACCGCGCTAGGATCGACTCACCTCGGCCCGGGACCGACCCGACTCGGGCGAGCAGCGACACGACGGAGCTCCTGAAGGTGCTCGGCTCCCTTGCAGCCGCCGATCCGACGAACATCAAGCTCGTTCAGGACGTCGTCAACGAGTATGCCTCGATGGGGCGTGCGCCGCAGGCCGTTCCACTAGTGCGTGATCTTCTTCAGAACAACCCCGGCGATCCGCAGCTACTCAACCTGGCGTGGCTGGTCTATCTGAATGCAAAGGACTATCAGGGCGCGATCGACGTGGGCAACGAGATGGTGCGGGTAGACACCGCTGCCGCGACGGCAGACTACTACAAGCGCCTCGCGGCTGCGTACACCGCGCTAAACCAGCCGCAGAAGGCCTCGGAAGTCTCGAATCTGGGCGCGAAGAAGTTCCCGAATGATCCGACCCTCTCGATCATCGTTGCGAATTCGCTTTACAAGTCCGGACAGCTTCAGCAGGCGCTGGACGCGGCGAAAAAGGCGCTCGCGGCGAATCCGAAGAACCCGCAAGCCTACTTCCTGCTCGCAACCATTCAGGGTGCGCTCAACCAATACGACGATGTCATCAACACTCTGAACCAGGCGAAGGCCAACGGCGCTGATCCTGCGGGTCTCTCGCAGATCGCTCTGCAGCAGGGGAGCAACGCCTACAAGGCGGGACAAGGCTCGAAGGACCGCGCGGATTTCCAGCGCGCCATCAAGTTCCTCCAGCTCTCTGATCAGCTACAGAGCTCCGCGGACGCCAAGTTCCTGCTCGGCGCCAGCGCGTTCTCGCTCGGTCAGAGCGCGACCATCGACGCCAACGAGAAGCGGAGCTGCGAGCTGGCCCGCATGGCTCGCGATGCCTTCAACCTCGCCTCCATCAACTTGCCGGCAGGCGGACAGAAGTACCCGACCGAGGCCGCTCAGCTTATGACGGCGATTCCTCAGTTCACGCCCGCCGTCGACAATGAGATAAAGCGCTTCTGTAAGTGACAGACTCCGACCCCCTGACCGGCCGGTGGGATAGCTCCTACCATGCGCCGGTCATGGTCGAAGAGGTGGTGGCGCTGTTCAAGGGCGCGAAACAGGTTCTGGATTGCACGTTGGGGGGAGGAGGGCATAGCGAAGCCCTCCTTGCCTCCGGCGCCTCGGTTGTAGCGATCGATCGCGACGAGGCCGCCATAACGGAAGCACGAGAGCGGCTGGCGCCCCACGAGGCGTCAGGCCGCTTTCTCGCGTTGAGGGGGAATTTCGGTGAGATCGATCGCATCCCGGAGCTCGCCGGACGCACGTTCGACGGCATCCTCGCCGACCTCGGCGTTTCCTCCCGGCAGATCGACGCCGACGAGCGAGGTTTCTCTTTTCGGCCTGGCGCGTTACTCGACATGAGGATGGACCGTCGCTCTACGGGCACCGCCGCCGATTTGCTCAACACCCTCGATGAAGCAGAGCTATCCCAAATTTTTCGTGACTACGGAGACGAGCCGCGCGCCAACCGGCTCGCGCGGGAAGTCGTGCGTCGCCGCGATCGAAAGCCGATGCGCGTGAGCGATGATCTGGTCGACGCGATTCGCGGCGCCTACGGAGCGCGCACGGGCCCGAGTGAGTTCGCGAGATTTTTCCAGGCCGTGCGGATCGCCGTCAACGACGAGCTCGCGGCACTCGAGAAGGCACTGCCGTTGCTGCGCGACCGCCTCGATCCGCGCGGCGTGCTCGCTGTGATCTCCTACCACTCCGGAGAGGACCGGCTCGTCAAGCACACCATCCGCGGCTGGAGTCAGTCCTGCATTTGCCCCCCGAAGCAGCTGCATTGCACCTGCCGCGGCAAGGCTCTTGGCGAAGTGCTGACCAAACGCGCGCTAGCGGCGAGTCCGGCGGAGACGGCTATGAATTCACGCTCGCGCAGCGCCAGACTACGAGCATGGCGAAAAGCCGCGTAGCATTCCGGGGGCGGACCCTCGTGGCCCTCATACTCGGCGCCTTCGTGCTCGTCGCGCTCGCGATCGTGTGGCGGCGTACGATCGGAATAAGCCAGTCGGAGCGCCTCGCAGCGCTCGACGCGAAGCGCGTTGAGCTGGAGGGCGAGCGGGCCCGGCTCGACAGCGATATTCGCGACGCTTCCGCGAGACAGACGCTGGGTGCCTCGGTCGAACATCGTCTCGGCATGCACATCCCGACCGACAAGCAGGTCGTCATACTCCCACGGCCGCGACCAGATGAAAACCCCTAAGCGCGTCGCGATAGTTCACGCCTTCTTCGTGCTCTTCGCGCTCGCGCTCGTTGCTCGCGCCGCGAAGGTGCAGGTCGTTGAAGGGAAGGATTGGAGCGCCCGCGCCAGGCGGCAGCACTTCTTCGCGGGCGCTCTGTCTGCTCCGCGGGGAGAAATTCTGGACGCCAGCGGCAACACGCTGGTCGAGAGTCGTGAGATGACGCGCGTCGCCGTAGCGCTGCCCGAAGTGCGTGACACCGCGTTCGTTCTCAGGGCGCTGCACCACGCGCGCGTTGATGCGGATGCCGTCCGCGCCGCTATCGCGCACCGGCGGCGCTGGATCGACCTGCCAGGGCTCTACACGGCCTCCGATGTCGCGTCGATCTCGAAGCTGAACGGCATCCACCTGACGCCGGTTCTGCAGCGCGTCTACCCCAATTCGGGCGGCATCAAGCGCATCGTCGGCAGCCTGGACGGACGGGGAAATCCACTGGATGGGCTGGAGCTCGCGCTCGATACGCTGCTCCGCGGTGACTCGGGAAAAGTGAGGCTGGCCCGCGACAAGGATGGGCGTCCGCTCGATTCTCCCGACGGATGGACCGACCAACCGAAGGCTGGATCGACGGTCGTGCTGACGATCAACAATACGCTGCAGGACATCTGCGAGCGTGAGCTGTCGATCGCCGTCGACAGCCTGCGCGCGGACGGCGGCGACATCGTGGTGATGAATCCGCACACGGGAGAGATTCTCGCGCTGGCGAGCAACAGAGTCGGACGCACGGCTTTCTCGAACACTGCCGTGACGGAGCCGTTCGAGCCGGGCTCGACGCTCAAGCCCTTCGTCGCGGCGGCGCTGCTCGAGAAGGGTCGAGCGCGGCCTACCGACGTCGTCGACACCCACAACGGAACGCTCGAGCTCGACGGGCGGGTCATCACCGACATGCACAAGTCGAAGTCGCTCTCGCTCGCCGACGTCATCCGGTTTTCGAGCAACATCGGCATCGTCGAGTTCGGCCAGCGTCTGACGCCGCGCCAGAAGTACGAGACCTTCCGTGATCTCGGATTCGGGATGCCGCTCGGCGTGCCGCTGCCGGCGGAAGCATCAGGAACGTTGCGCGAGCCGAAGCAGTGGTCGAAGCAGACGAGCGCATCGATCCTCATGGGCTACGAGATCGCGGTGACGCCGCTCCAGCTCGTCACTGCGTACGCCGCGATAGCGAACGGCGGGGAGCTGCTCGAGCCACATCTGGTGAAGGAAGTGCGGTCGACCGATGGAAAGGTGTTGTATCGCGCGAAGACGCGCTCGGTTCGGCGCGTGATGTCGGGCGAAGTGGCGCGTACGGTTCAGCAGATGCTTCTGGCGGTGGTGCGGGAGGGAACCGCGACGAAGGCCGATCTCGCGACGTTCGAGGTTGCGGGAAAGAGCGGCACCGCGCGACGCACATCGCAGAACGCGGGTTACGTCGCCGGAAACTATACGGCTTCATTCGTCGGTCTCTTTCCAGGCAACGATCCGCAGTACGTGGTGATGGTCAAGCTCGATAATCCGAAGGGCGCGCACTACGCGGGCGGTGACATCGCCGCGCCGGTAACGCAGATCGTGCTGCGTGCCGCGCTCGCGGCGCGCGATGCGGCGCTCGACCGCGAAGATCTGGCCGCATCGGAGAAGACGGCCGTCGCCCAGTCGGGGCGCAATGACGCCGAGGGACCAGATCGACCGGCGCCGGATTCGTACGACCCGAACAAGAACGTGACGAATCGCGACGCGAGCGAAGGCACTGCCTCGTACGTGGTTGAGCTGCCGACGTCGCTGAAATCGGCGCCGCTGCCGATCGCTCCCCGCGCCGTTCCCGACGTGCGAGGACTGTCAGTTCGCGAAGCGGTGCGAGCGCTCCACCACGCGGGGTTCCGGGTGCGGCTCCTTGCCGCGTCTTCGGTCGGAACATTACCCGCGGCCGGAACCATCGCCGCACCTGGCACACTCGTTCAGCTGAGCCGCCCACTCGAATGAGAGTGAGCGTCAACGCAATAAAAACCGCGCTGGCAGAACGTGGCTTGCTGGTCGGAGTGAGCGGCGAGATTCCGGAGGAGGCGAGCGGAATCTCCGACGACAGCCGCAAGGTTGCCCGTGGGGATCTCTTCATCGCTGTTAAAGGGTGGAGCAGCGACGGCCATGATTTTCTCGACGCGGCCTCCAAGCGCGGAGCCGCAGTTGCCATTGTCGAGGATCCATCCCGAACCACGCTGCCGTCGCTCATTGTGCGGGAAGGACGCCGGGCCGCGGCGCTCGCATCGGCAACCGCCTACGGAGATCCGGCCCGCAACTTGAGACTGCTCGGCGTCACCGGCACGAACGGAAAGACGACGACGACTTCGATCATGCGCCATCTCTTCGACGACGGCGATGGATCGAGTGCGTCGATCGGAACGCTGGGCGTGCTGGTCGGCAGCGAAGGGGAAATTCTGCCGGGCGGGGGCGGCCTCACGACTCCCGGTCCCGTTGAGCTGCAAAGGATCCTGCGCGCGCTGGCCGACCGCGGAGTACGAACGATCGCGATGGAGGTGTCATCGCACAGTCTCGACCAGAGGCGGGTTGACGGCCTCGAGTTTGATGTCGCGGTGTTCACCAACCTCACGCGCGATCATCTCGACTATCATGGAACGATGGAGAGTTATCTGGAGGCGAAGGCGCGGTTGCTGGATTACCTGAAGGCCCAGGGCACCGCGATCATCAACGCGGATGCTCCGGAATGGCAATCGCTCAAGCCACGCTCGCGCCCGCTCACGTTCGCCGCGCGCGAGCCCGCGGACGTTTGCGCACAGGACGTCCGCTACACATCAGAAGGAAGCGAGTGGCGCCTCGTCACACCCCGCGGATCTGCCGATGTCTCGCTGCCCCTGATCGGCGACATCAACGTCGAGAACGCGCTAGCGGCCGCCGCCACCGCGTTCGCGCTCGGACAAACGCCGACGGCGATCGCCAGCCGCCTCCGGACCGTCCCGCAGGTCGCGGGCAGGCTCGAGATCATATCGACGCGGCCGACCGTGCTCCGGGATTACGCCCATACGCCCGATGCGCTCACGCGCAGCCTCAGGACCGCGCGCGCCTTAACGCGCGGCAAGCTGATCGTGGTGTTCGGATGCGGCGGCGACCGCGACAAGGGGAAGCGCCCGCTGATGGGCGAGATCGCCGAGCGCTGCGCCGATTGCGCTATCGTTACAAGCGATAACCCGCGAACCGAGGATCCTGACGCGATCATCGACGACATTGAAGCCGGAATGCGCGCCTCGAAGCATCAGCGCGTGACCGACAGGCTCAGCGCCATACAGCGCGCGATCGATATGGCCGAGGACGGCGACATCGTGCTGCTCGCGGGGAAGGGGCACGAGACCTACCAGATTCGTGGAACGACTTCATATCCATTCGACGAAAAGGAAATCGTGAGAGAGATGACGGGGAGTCACGCTTGAGCACCGGGTTCTGGACGCTGGACCGAATTGCCGCGGCGCTCGCGGATCAGGCTGTCGGCAAACTGCCCCGCGGGCCCGCGGAGCTGAGCGGGATAACGACCGACACGCGCAAGATCGGCAAAGGGAATGTGTTCGTCGCTCTACGCGGCGAGCGTTTCGATGGCCACGACTATCTGCGCGACGCGGTTCGGGACGGAGCGTCGGCGCTCGTTGTTTCGCGCGCTCCGAAGCTCGACACGCTGGGCGTTCCGATCTTCGAAGTCCGAGATACCCTCGTGGCACTCGGCACGCTCGCGCACTATTGGCGCCGAGCCTGGGGGAAGACGATCATCGGCGTGGCGGGCAGCAACGGCAAGACGAGTACGAAGGATCTCCTCAGAGCGGCGCTGAGCCGTTGCTACAACGTTCATGCGACGACCGGCAACCTCAACAACCGGGTCGGAGTCCCGCTTACACTGCTCGCGCTTCCGCCCGAAGCTGAGGTGGCGGTGATCGAGCTGGGCACCAGCCTGCCGGGCGAGGTCGCGATTCTTAGAGACATTGCTGAGCCCGACATCGCTCTGGTCACGTCCATCGCCGAGGAGCATCTGGAGGGCCTTGGGGATCTCGCCGGTGTTTTGCGCGAGGAGGCCGCCGTCTACGAAAACGTCGCCGTCGGCATCGCGCCCTCGGCCCAACCGGAAATTGCCGAGGCGGCGCGGGCCAAGGCGAAACGTGTGGTCGTCGCGGGTCTCGACAACAATGCCCATGTGAAGCCCGATCGATGGGAAATCGGGCCCGATGGACTCGGCCTGATCGAGATCGCGGGCGTGACAGTGCGCCCGCCCGTGCGCGGTCTCCACAATCTCAGAAACGCGATGCTGGCACTGGCCGTCGCTCGCGAATGTGGTGTGGCCTACGAGGACGCGGCCGCGGGAATCGCCGGGATGCCGCAGCCGAAGATGCGTTCGGCGTGGGAGCAGATCGGCGATGTCACGCTGATCAACGACGCCTACAACGCCAACCCCGGGTCCACCCGGGCCGCGATCGAGTTGCTGAAGGGCACAGGTAGCGGACGGCAGAGGGTAATCGTCCTTGGTACGATGCGGGAGCTCGGGGCGGCGTCGGAGCAATGCCACGCCGACATTGCGGGCCTCGCGTTGGCATCTGGCGCGGACATCGTGGCCGGCATCGGCGAGTTCGCGCCGGCGCTCGAGAAGCATAACGAGCGCGAGCGTGTGATTACGGCGCCCGATGTCGAAGATCTCTGGCCGCAGCTCGAGGCCAGGCTGCAGCGCAACGCGATCATCTTGCTCAAGGCATCACGGGGTGTGCAGCTCGAGCGTCTTGTTCCACATCTAACCACCTGGGCCACCGCATAGTGCTGAACTATCTACTCGTTCCGTTCGTAGGACTGCCGCACTTCGGGTTTCTGCGACTGTTCCAGTGGATAACCTTTCGCGCGGCGGGCGCGGCGGTGAGCGCGATTCTTCTCACCTGGATCGTCGGCCCCGGAATAATGCGCCGGCTGCGCCGCATGCGCCTCCACCAGGTGATACGCGAAGGAACGCCCGACGCTCACCAGCAGAAGGGCAGAACTCCGACCATGGGCGGCCTGATCATTCTCGGAGCGACGCTCATCAGCACTCTGCTCTGGGCGCGCCTGGACAACCGCTACGTGCTCATCGCGATGATCTGCATGGCGTGGATGGGAGTTATCGGCTTCCTGGATGACTACCTCAAGCTCAAGCAGAAGCTTGCCGGGAAGAAGAACACGGGGCTCGTCGAGAAATACAAGCTCGTGGGGCAGATGACGCTCGGTCTTGCCGTCGGCTACTACCTGTGGAAGCACCCTCTATCGAACCTTCCCGGCGCGTCGACGACGCTGCCGTTCTACAAATACATCCTGATCGTCCCGCTCACGGCGGGAATGGGATGGCTGTACGTGCTCTTCGTGACGTTCGTGATGACTGGAACGAGCAACGCCGTCAACGTCACTGATGGGCTGGACGGCCTCGCGGCAGGTCTCACTGCGATCGCGGCGCTGACGTTTGCGTTCTATGCGTACGTGGTGGGACGCGTCGATGCGAGCCAGTACCTGCACGTCTATTTCCTGCGAGGCTCCGGAGAGCTCACCGTTTTTTGCGCGGCCCTGATGGGGGCGTGCATAGGATTTCTCTGGTACAACACACATCCGGCCGAAGTTTTCATGGGCGACACCGGGTCGCTGGCCCTGGGCGGCGCTCTCGCGGCGGTCGCGATTCTCCTCAAGTCCGAATTCCTCCTCGTTCTGGTCGGCGCCGTGTTCGTCGCCGAGATGATGTCGGTGATCATACAGCGCTTCGTGTTCAAGTACCGAAAGCGACGATACGGAATCGAGTACGCGCGCGAGCACCGGGTGTTCAAGCGAGCACCGCTGCACCACCACTTCGAGGTAAAGGGTTGGGATGAAGCTCAGGTCGTGGTGCGATTCTGGATCATCGGAGTGTTGTTCGCTTTCATCGCTCTGAGCACGCTGAAGTTGCGATGAGCCCGCGCGAGCTCGTGCCGCGGGAGGGCGAGATCGCCGTCATCGGCCTCGCCCGGAGCGGTGGTGCCGTGGGGATGCTCCTGCGAAAGCACGGCTACAACGTTTATGCCTCGGACGTAGCGTCTTCGCCCGACACCGGACGGGTGGCGGAGGAGCTGCGCGCGCAGGGTGTCGCGGTCGATGTCGGTCGGCACGATCTGGAGCGCCTCGCGCGCGCGGCGCTCGTCGTCACCAGCCCGGGCGTTCCTCCTTCGGCGCGGCCCCTGGCATTCGCGCGCGAGAAGGGCATCCCGATCGCGAGCGAGGTTGAAGTCGCGCTCAACTTCCTCGAGGGGCCGCGCATCATCGCCATCACCGGGACGAACGGCAAAACGACCACGACCACGCTCATTGCTCATCTTCTGCGCGGACTTGACATCGAAGCAGTCGAGGCGGGCAACATCGGAACGCCACTCTCCGAGATCGCCGCCCGCGAGCAGCAGCCGAAATGGATTTCGCTCGAGATGTCGTCGTTCCAGCTGCACGATACGCCGAGCCTCAAGCCGGCGGTTGGCGTGCTCACGAACCTGAGTCCCGATCACCTGGACCGGTATTCGACGGTCGAGGAGTATTACGCCGACAAGGCGCGTCTCTTCGCCAACGCCGATGCGGAATCGGTCTGGGTCGTGAATAAGGACGACAAGGGAGTGACGCGCATGGTGCGCGACGTCGGCGGCCACAAATATTCGTTCTCAATCCTGAAAAAGGCGGAGGCGTCGGTCGATTCGCGTACCGGCCAGCTCGTGGTGTTGGGAGCGCCGCTACTCGCGCGCCAGGATCTTCCGCTTCTGGGACAGCACAACGTCGGGAACGCCCTGGCGGCGGCGCTCGCGGTGATGGCCGCGGACCGTTCCCACCAGACGCAGAAGGCAAGGAAGGGAATCGCAAAGGCGCTCAAGACCTTTCGCTCTCTCCCGCACAGGCTCGAGCTGGTCGGCGAATTCGGCGGTGTGCAGTGGATCAATGATTCCAAGGCAACCAACGTCAGCTCGACAGCAGTCGCAATTGACGGTATGGAGCGTCCGACCGTCCTATTGCTCGGGGGCAGGCACAAGGGAGAATCCTATACGTCTCTGGCCGATGCGGTGCGCAGAAAAGTGAAGAGAGTGATCGCCTATGGAGAGGCGGCGACGATTATCGCGACGGATCTTCGTCCCGTGGTGGACGTCGTGCGCCTCGGCTCCGATTTCGATGAGGTCATTCAGGCTGCGCGGGCGGCAGCAAGCGCCGGCGAGGCGGTGCTGCTTTCACCGGCGTGCTCGAGCTACGACATGTTCTCGAACTATGAGGAAAGAGGCGAGCGCTTCCGGGCGCTCGCGGCGAAAGAGGCGTAATGGAAGCATCGGCGAATCTGGTACACCGCTGGCACATGGGTCTCGAGGCCCGCGTTCTCGTCATACTCACCGGCGTTCTGCTGGCGTTCGGTCTCGCGACGGTTTACAGCGCCAGCGCGATCGTCGAGATGCAGGCGGGCTATGGGCACGCGCACCTTCTAATCCGACAGGTGCTGGGGATGGCAATCGGTGTCACGCTCTTCGCCATCGCCGCCAAGATGGATGCGGAAGTATGGAAAAAATGGGCGTGGCCCATCATGATCCTCTCGCTCGTGCTCCTCGTGATCGTGATCCTTCCGTTCACCGCGAAGATTGCCCCCCGAGTTCACGGCTCCCGCAGATATCTGTTCGGCAGCTCTCTCCAGCCGTCGGAGCTGGCCAAGCTCGCTGTGATCCTCTGGACGTCGATGCTGATGATAAAAAAAGGTCCGGCGCTCAGGCGGCTCACCAAAGGCATCCTGCCATTTCTCGTGGTCATTGGAGCGCTGGACATCCTGGTGATGCTGGAGCCGGATGTCTCGACCGCGATGATGTTCACCCTGATGATGGGGATCATTCTCTTCGCCGGCGGTGTGCGCATCGGACACTTCGTTGCGCTCGGCGTGATGCTCATACCACTCCTGTACGTGAAGGTCGAGCGGCTCAACTACGTCCTGCTCCGGATGACGGCCTTCTTCGATCCGGGCGCGGCCCCTTTGGAGGTGAGCTATCAGCTCCGGCAATCGCTGATAGCAGTGGGGTCAGGGCAGATCTTTGGCGTGGGATTTGGAAAAGGACGCCAACAGTACGGCTTTCTCCCATTCGGCTATGACGACTTCATCGCCGGACACATAGGGGAAGAGTGGGGCTTCATCGGACTCGCGCTCCTCGTGCTCGCCTTTGCGCTGTACGCGGCGCTCGGGTTCAGGATCGCCCGAAAGGCGCGGACGCCCTTTCTCCAGCTCGTTGCGGTGGGTTTGACGGTTACAATGGTGCTGACCGCGTATCTTCATATCGGTGTGGCAACGGGATTGCTTCCGACCACCGGACTGACGCTACCGTTCATCTCCTATGGCCGCTCGAATCTGGTTCTCTCTCTTCTCATGACCGGAATCCTCGTCAACATCGGCAGTTCCCGTGAAAAGGTATTTGGCCGAGCAGCGACGGATCCACTCGCTCTTCGCGCGCTTCCCGCTCGATGAGGATCATCTTCGCTGGAGGCGGTACGGGTGGACACCTCTACCCGGGACTCGCGATCGCGCGTGCGCTGAAAAAGGCTGACCCTCGGGTCGAGCCTTTTTTCATCGGAGCGCGGCGCGGGATCGAGCGCGATGTGCTCCCGCAGGTTGGATGGGCGTTCGATCTGCTCGACCTGCACCCGCTCTATCGAGCGCGCCCATGGGAGAACTGGAAGACGATCCGGGGCGCGATGAGCGCCTGGCGGATGATCGCCGGCGAGGTGCGCAGTGAGCCACCCGCCTGCGTTGTCGCAACCGGCGGATATGCGTCGGGCCTGGCGCTGGCTTACGCTACCGCGCACAAAATTCCGTTTGTGCTTCAGGAGCAGAA
>JADGQV010000110.1 GCA_017881465.1 Gemmatimonadaceae bacterium | reverse complement strand
TCCTCGTCGATCTCGGCGCTCGCTCTCACCTTGCGCTCGTTGGCGTCGATCTTCTCTTCCATCCGCGCGAAGGCCTCGAACGCCGACTTCTCCGAGATGTGCGACATCGTCTCGTTGATGCGCTTCTGCGCGTCGGCCCGGCGCTGCTTGGCGAGAAGGAGATTCTTCTTGCGGTTTGCCTCTTCGATGTTGTCGTTGAGGCCGCGGAGCGATTCCTTGAGGCGGTCGGTTTCCTGTTTATGCGCCTGCCAGGTGAGATTGAGCTGATCGCCGCGTGACATGTGCTCGCTCCGGCGCATGAGCGCCTGCTTGGCGAGCTCGTCCTGATTCTGCTGGACCGCGAGCATCGCTCGGCGCTCCCAGTCCTCCGCTTCCTTCAGCTCCAGCCTGGTCTGGTCGTGGAGACGCTTTTCGTCGGCGATGGCGCCGGCGACCTGCTGCTTCGCTTTCACGAGCTGCGAGCGCATGTCGAGAATGATCTGATTCAGCATCTTCTCGGGCTGCTCGAACTCGCCGATGGCCGCGTTGACGTTGGCGCGGAACAGCATTGCTATGCGATCGAAGATATTCATTGTGTGAATGCCCCTGAGTTTTTGCCCGCTGAGGGGCGAAGATACTGCCTTCTCCCCTTCTTAACTAGCTGAGAGTTACCCGTCGGAACGCTTGATCTGGTACAGCCGCTCCTTTGCCAGCCGTCGTCCGGTCGGCGTCGCTGCCAACCCTCCGCCCGCCGTTTCGCGATAGCGGACATCCATCTCGCGCCCGATCTCGCCCATCACATCGATCACCTCGTCCACCGGAATGGCGAAGGTGATTCCGGCCAGCGCCATCTCGATTCCAGCCAGTGCGATCGCGGCGCCGGTCGCGTTCCTGAACACGCAGGGCAATTCGACGAGTCCGCCCAACGGATCGCAAACGAGCCCCAGCATTCCCTGCATCGTGAGCGCCACCGCGTGTCCCACCTGCGACGGCGTTCCGCCCAGCATTTCTGTTGCGGCGCCGGCTGCCATTCCCGCCGCGGCGCCCGTTTCCGCCTGACAACCACCCTCGGCGCCCGAGAGCGACGCTCGCTCCGCCACCACCGCTCCAATCAGTCCCGCCGTCGCCAGTCCATCGACGACCTTCTCGTCCGAAACCGACTTCGCTTTCGCCAGACCGGTGAGGATCGCCGGCAGCACTCCCGCTCCGCCCGCCGTCGGCGCGGCGACGATGACGCCCATCGCCGCGTTCACTTCCTGCACCGCCAGCGCCCGAGTCAGGATATCGCGAAACGGGGTCTGCGCCAGCGGACCTTTAGCGCTGGTCCGCAGCTTCGCGGCGTCGCCACCCACGAGTCCCGACGCGGAGTACAAATCACCGACCAAACCCTTCTCGATCGCGCTGCGCATCACGTCGAGCGCGCGTTGCAATGCCGCACGAATATCTTCGACCGGACGTCCCTGATCGCGCGATTCAGCCGCCAGCGCGACCTGCGCGAGCGACTTCTTGTCGCGTTCAGCGTCCTTGATCGCGTCAGCGAGGGCCTTGTACACTCAACCTCCGCTGACTTTGGGGAGCCGACGCGTCCACCGTACCCAGTCGAGCGCGCGCAGCTCCTCGCCCGCTTTTTTGTCGGGCTCTTCGTCGCACTCGATCACCATGAATGCGTCGCCACCCCTTTCCTTTCTCGACAGCCTCAGCGTAGCAATGTTGATATCGTGCTCGGCCAGGACCCCCGTGATTCTGGCGATCGAGCCCTTCCTATCCTCAGCTACGAGAACAATCGTGTGTAAGTTTCCGGTGACTTCGACGGGGTAGCCGTCAATCTCCTGCACCATGATCCGGCCGGCACCGAGGGAGGAGCCGAGCATCGTCGCCTTTTTGCCATTCAGCTCGACGTTGATGCGCACGGTGTTGGGGTGCGCGGCATCGGCGATCGTCACCTTCTCGAACTTGTAGTCGAGGCCTTCGCGCTCGGCGATTTGTAGCGCTTCACGGATCCGCTCGTCGTCGGGACGGAAGCCAAGCAGACCGCCCACGAGCGCCTTGTCGGTGCCGTGACCTTCGCCGGTGCGCGCAAAGGAGCCGTGGAGCTGAAGGAGTCCGCTCTGCGGAGTGCCACCGATGAGACCGCGCGCGAGAAGTCCGAGCCGGCACGCGCCTGCTGTGTGCGAGGAGGAGGGACCGACCATCACGGGCCCGATTATGTCCAGCAGTGAAACCATGAGCTACGTCCTCCCGCGGGCGTTGCGCCCCCGTTCAACCTGCCTTGAGCGCGACCTTCTTGCGACCACCGCCGCCGCTTCGGGCTCTGCCGAGCAGCGGACCAAGATACTGACCGGTGTACGATTCCTTTACCGCCGCGACGTCTTCCGGAGTTCCGGCGGCGACGACATCGCCGCCGCGGAATCCGCCTTCCGGACCCAGATCGATGATCCAGTCGGCGGTCTTGATGACGTCGAGGTTGTGCTCAATGACGAGCACGGTGTTGCCGCGGTCAACAAGACGGTGGAGCACGCTCATCAACATGCGCACGTCCTCGAAATGGAGACCCGTCGTTGGCTCGTCAAGGATATAGAAGGTTCTACCCGTATCGCGCTTCGACAGCTCGGCGGCGAGCTTGACGCGCTGGGCCTCTCCGCCCGAGAGCGTCGTCGCCGACTGGCCCAGGTGGATGTAGCCGAGCCCAACATCGAATAGAGTTTGCAGCTTCTGGCGAACGCGCGGTTGGTTCTCGAAGAACGCCAGCGCGTCTTCGACTGTCTGCTCCAGCACGTCGGCGATGCTGAGACCGCGGAATCGCACTTCCAGCGTCTCACGGTTGTAGCGCTTGCCTTTGCACACATCGCACGGAACGTAGACGTCGGGGAGGAAGTGCATCTCGATCTTGACGAGACCATCGCCCTCGCACGCCTCGCAGCGTCCGCCCTTCACGTTGAAAGAGAATCTTCCCGGCCCGTAGCCTCGGATCTTCGCTTCGGGCAGCTCCGCGAAGAGCTCGCGGATGGGGGTGAACAATCCCGTATATGTCGCGGGGTTCGATCTTGGCGTGCGACCGATAGGGCTCTGGTCGATGTCGATGACCTTGTCGAGGTGCTGAAAGCCGGTGATGCGCGTGTGCGCGCCGGGAATCACTCTGGCGCGGTAGAAGTGCCGCGCCATCGCGCGGTGCAGAATGTCCTCGATGAGCGTGGACTTCCCGCTGCCGGACACACCGGTGACGGCGACGAAAAGACCGAGTGGGATCTCGACGTCCAGGTCTCGCAGGTTGTGCTCGCGCGCCCCCTCGATGCGAATCACGCGGGCGCGATCCATCCGGCGACGCACTTCGGGGATGGGAATCTCGAGCTCGCCGCGCAGGTAGCGGCCAGTGATCGACTCCTTGTTGGCTCTAACTTCGTCGACCGTTCCTTCGGCGATCACGAGTCCACCGTGCTTGCCCGCGCCGGGCCCGAGGTCGATCAAGTGATCGGCCGCCTGCATTGTCTCCTCGTCGTGCTCGACGACGATGACTGTGTTGCCGAGGTCGCGGAGCTGGCGAAGCGTGTTAAGAAGCCGCGCGTTGTCCCGCTGGTGCAGACCGATCGACGGCTCGTCGAGGATGTAGAGCACGCCAACGAGCCGCGAGCCGATTTGGGTAGCGAGACGAATGCGCTGCGCCTCGCCGCCCGAGAGAGATTCAGCGGAACGGCCGAGTGTGAGGTACTCGAGCCCGACATCGTTCAGGAATCGAAGTCGCTCGCGCACTTCCTTGAGAATCGGCGCCGCGATCTCGGGGTCGAGGCCGGGCTTTCCATTGCCGCGAACCGGAACGTTCTCGAAAAAGCTTTGCGCCTCAGTGATAGACAATTGCACAACGTCACCGATATTTCGCCCGGCAAGCGTGACGGCGAGCGATTCGGGCTTGAGCCGGCGTCCGCCGCAGGTCGTGCACGCGCTGGCCTGCATGAACTCCTCGAGCTCGAGTCGGACCGAATCCGACTCGGTCTCGTCGTAGCGGCGCTGGATATTGGAGATGATCCCTTCCCAGTGCGTTCCAGAGGTGTCCGCCTTTCGCCCGCTTTTCCCGCCCGTACCGTAAAGGAGCTTCTCCCGCACTTCGGGTGTGAGCTGTCCCCACGGTTTGTTCAGATCGAATCCGAACTGCCTGGCGAGTCCGGGAAGAATCACTTTCTTGAGGTATCCGTCTGGCTCGCCCCAGGGGAGGATGACGCCCTCGAGGATGCTGATGCTCGGGTCGCCGAGTATGAGCTGCTCGCTCACCTCGCGGCGGGAGCCGAGTCCGCCGCAGGCGGGGCAGGCGCCAAACGGCGAGTTGAATGAGAAGTGTCGCGGCTCCAGCTCGGGGAGCGAGATGCCGCATTGCGGGCAGCCGTACTTCTCGGAGAAGAGGTGGACGCTCGGCTCGTCGGCGCGCTGAACTTCGACGAGCCCTTCGGCGAGCTTGAGCGCGGTCTCGACGGAATCGCTGAGACGCCCGCGGTCTTCAGCGCGCACCACGAGACGGTCGACGACAACGGAGATGTTGTGATTCATCCGCCGATTGAGCTTCGGCGGATTTGCGACTTCGACGAGGTCACCATCGACGATCGCGCGCACGAATCCCTGTTTGCGCGCGGCGTCGAACAGCTCGCGGAATTCTCCTTTGCGGCCGCGCACGAGCGGCGCCAGCACCTCGATCTTGCTCCCTTCGGGCCAGGTGAGAATCGAGTCGGCGATCTGTCCGGCGCTCTGGCGCTCCACCGGGCGTCCGCAGTTGGGGCAATGCGGAGTTCCGGCGCGCGCGTAGAGGAGTCGCAGGTAATCGTAGATCTCGGTGACAGTGCCAACGGTCGATCGGGGATTGTGTCCGGCGGACTTCTGCTCGATCGAGATCGCGGGAGAGAGTCCCTCGATGGAGTCGACGTCGGGCTTTTCCATCAGCCCCAGGAACTGGCGCGCGTACGCGGACAGAGACTCGACGTAGCGGCGCTGTCCTTCGGCGTAGATGGTGTCGAACGCGAGCGAGGACTTTCCCGATCCCGACAGGCCGGTGATGACGGTCAGGCGGTCTCGCGGAATGGTGACGTCGATATTGCGGAGGTTGTGCTCGCGGGCGCCGCGGACGATCAGAGATTCTTCAGGCATAGCCTTGTAAATTCGCGGGTTACACCGCCAGACTCAAGCCATCCTATACGCTCGGGAAACTGGCCGAAGAGCGCAAAAACGGCGTAGCTCAGGCGTCCAACTTGCATTCGGGGGGCCTCATGCCCGTGTTAAGAGAGATGATCGACGTCATTACGATGAAGTCGGACCGCCCGGTGCGCCGCCTGGTGGCGTATTACGCGATCGTGGTGATAGTGGTTTTTGTACTGGCGTATTTCTTCCCCGGCGAGATCGCGCGAATCAGCGCCAAGGGTCTCGGGGATGTCCCAGAGGGTCCGACCGTATTGACCGACGCACTCAGCTCGTCGCCCACATCATCCGTGAGCTTCGGCCCGGGGACACTCCTCGACGTCGCGCTGACGACTGTGCTGATTCTCATCGGCGCTCTCGTCCTGATTCTCCCGGTGACGTGGGTGTACATGTCCGCCCGCCCCTCCGGGGGACAACACAATCAAAACGTGGTGCAGACGCTGATCATCCTTCCTTTGGTCGTCGCGGGGATCGTGTTCATTGTCCAGAACAGCCTGGCGTTGGCGTTCAGTCTCGCCGGTGTGGTCGGCGCGGTGCGATTCAGGACGACGCTCCGCGATTCCCGGGACCTCGTTTACATCTTCCTCAGCATCGTGGTGGGGTTCGCGGCGGGAGTCCAGTCGCTCGCCGTAGGCGCGGTTATCTCGGTCGTCTTCAACTTCGTGCTGGTCCTCACCTGGCGTTATGACTACGGCAGGAACATGCTGATGCCGACCGCGGCGGCGCAGTGGTCACGCCCATTGCAAGCGCTCGCGAGTCCGACGGGCGACCATCAGATTCCCGATCGAGATCTCATCCTGTCGCTGACGCCGGAAAACGCGGCAGCGCTCGCTGATCGGTTCACGCGGGTCAAGAAAGCGGTCGGATCAAAAAAGAAGAAACCGCGCTTCGACTCGATCCTGACGGTCACGACCGATGTCGTGCCGGAAGCGCAGAGTCGGATCGAAGAGGTTCTCGAGAGAATGACCAAGCGTTGGTCCCTCGACGAGATCGTGACCAATATTGGAAAGCCAAGCGAGATCTACTACCTCACGCGCCTCAAGAAATCCATCCCGCGAGACGTGCTCCTGACTGCTATCCACGAGAACACTGAGGGCGTCATCGCCTCGGTAGATCTTGAAACGGGCGCGCCGGTCGACAAGGAAAAGGAAAAGAAGGAAAAGAAGGAAAAGAATGATGACGTGAACGCATGACCAGCAGGCGCGGGCTCGTACTGCTTCTGTGTGCAATGCCGTGCGTAGTCGCGTGCCGCGATACTCCCAAGGCAAGGGCGGCTGAGCTACAACAATTGGCGGCAGCGCGGAAGCAGGAGTTCGCGCACCGGATGGCGACGGCGGACGCCGCTCCGGAGATGGCCCTGCCGCTGGCGATGTGGATCATGCCTCCACAGTTGCGGGAGATTTCCGGACTCGCCCTCACCTCCCGCGGGACCGTGCTCACGCACGACGACAACTCCGGACGAGTCTCCGAGATCGACCCCAAAACCGGAATTCTGGTCAAGAGTTTTTCACTCCTCGGAAATCAGAAGGAGGATTTCGAAGCGATTGCGATCGCCGGCAATGACATCTACCTGATGGCAAGCGATGGGAAGCTGTTCAGATTCAGGGAGGGGGCGGACGGACAACAGGTTCAGTTCATGATGTTCGATACCGGCCTGGGCAAGAAATGTGAGTTCGAGAGTCTCGCCTACGAAGCTGACAGCACACGTCTGGTGATGGCGTGCAAGAGGATTCTCGACAAGGAGGCACCGAAGGACCTCGTGATATACCGAATGCCGCTCCCCCTCAATCGCGCGACGTTCTCGGTTATCCAGGTGCCGATCAAGCAAGTCGTAGGATCGAACAAGTGGAAGAATTTCAGGCCTTCCGACATCACCATCGATCCGTTCACGCGGAACTATGTGATCGTGGCATCCCACGAAAAGGGGCTTCTCGTCCTCACGCCCGACGGTGATGTCGTGCGATCCGAGCCGCTGCCGGGGGATCACCGACAGCCAGAAGGAGTTGCAATCACCAACGACAGCATCCTGCTGATAAGCGACGAAGCAAACGTGAAACCAGCTGCGATCACGCTGTACAAATGGCGGCCACAATAAACCGAGCTCTTTGTGAATAGACGCAATTCCATGATATCGCGGAATGTCCTCACACTGGCAGTGGCGCTCGTGACCGGCGCGATTTCGAGCGCGGCGGCTCAGACCCCGACGGTGCGAAACGTTGGGACGGACAGCGTAGTCGTCGCCGCCGGGGAAATCTTCAAGGCCGGAAGTTTCCATCGGTTCTTTCTGGGTGACAACCACCGCGACGCGTGGACGACGCCGATCAAGGTACCGATTCTCAACCTGAGAACCTTTCACGGGGGCCTCCGGCCTACCAAGACGGGAGGCGGAGCACAAACCAGATCGCTCCGCTTCACCGCGGCCGACGGCTACGAGTTTGTCTTCCGGTCGGTGCGGAAAGTATTCAGCGTCCTTCCCGAGCAGTACAAGGGCACCGTCGTCTGGTATGTCGTGCGAGATGAGGGAAGCGCGTCGCACCCGCTGGGAGCGATCGCGGCGGCTCCGATGCAGGCCGCGGC
>JADGQV010000007.1 GCA_017881465.1 Gemmatimonadaceae bacterium | reverse complement strand
CCAGCACCGAGCCATCGAGTGGAACGACGATCCGGCTGAACATCTGCTCCGGAGTCGCGTCCATAAAGGAAGCGGGCGGCCTCACCACCAGCACGGGAATGTTCGTACGGCGAATCAGGTAGTCCGTGACGCTGCCGAGCGCGACTCGCTTCACTGCGCCGCGAGCGTGGCTCGACATCACTATCAGGTCGACGTTGAACTTCTTGGCGTAATCGCGAAGCGTGGGCGCTACGGGCCCGTCCTCGAGCGCGGTCATGACCTTGATCTCGCCGAGCGCACGGCACTCCGTTCCGAGCGCCTCCAGCTTGTGTAAACGGGCGAGGCGCTCATCCAGCAGCGTCTGCTCCGTCATCAGCACCGGCGTCTGGGCGATTGTCTCGATGACCAGCGGCTCTGCCCCTACCCGAACGAGACGGAGATCGGCCTCAAGGCGCTGCGCCAGCTTTACCGCCACCGATATCGCCGCTCGCTCGCTGTCCGAGCCCTCTGTTGGTGCCATAATGACTTTGAACATCGTTCCTCCCTGTTCTGCGCCCGCGTTCGTGGGTGTCACGACCAGCTCGCGCGCAAAGCGTTCAATATTACCGCGACGTCGATCGCCTCCTGAAGAAGCGCACCCTCCGTCGGCTGAATGAATCCGTAGGCAGCGAAGATCATGGCGACGCCGCTCAACATGAGCCCCGTCACAATGCTCTGTCGCGCCAGCCGCATCGTTCTTCTACTGATTGCTACTGCCTCGCCTACCTTTGACAAATCATCGACCAGGATGACTACATCGGCGGCCTCCGATGTGACGCCGCCCCCATGTCCCGCCAGAGCAACTCCGACGTCCGCCGCCGAGAGCGCTGGCGCATCGTTGGTACCGTCGCCCACCATCAGCACAACCTCGCCGTGGGCACGGAAGCGAGAGACCATCGTCGCTTTGTCAGCGGGCAGCAATTCCCCGTAGGCTTCCTTTATTCCGGCAGCGAGCCCAACAGCTCTCGCGTTTGCGGCCCTATCGCCGGAAAGGAGGACCGTGCGTGACAATCCCAACTCACTGAGCGTGGCAAGAAAGCTCTTCAGCTCCGGGCGAAGCGAATCGGCGTACTCTATCATCCCGGCCGGTTTCCCGGAAAGAAGGACGTACGCGCGCAAGCCGGCCTCACCATCTTCGACGGTGTCGAATACATCGAGTGAAGCGGTGGCGTGCCGGGCTACGAAGGCGCGGCTTCCAACCACGACCTCGGCATTTCCAACCATGCCTGTCAGCCCCTCGCCGGGTGACTCGCGGTGCTGCGTGGCCTGTGGCAGGCGTCCGTATCTCTTCTCCCCCTCCTCCACCACCACTCGCGCAAGGAGGTGACTCGATCCCTGCTCGACCGCGGCGGCATCGCGAAGGACTTCCCGCTCTGTGAATCCGGGCAGTGCGACGACGCTCCTCACGGAGGGCTTGCCGATCGTGAGCGTGCCGGTCTTGTCGAATACCGCCAGAGTCGCGTCACTCAGCATCTCGATTGCTGCTCCATGCCGCACGATGATCTTGAGGCGTGCCGCGCGGTTTATCCCCCCGATTAATGCGACGGGTGTGGCAAGGATGAGCGGGCACGGCGTCGCCACGACCAGGACCGATAGCACGTTGGTCCAGCTCCGTGTCAGCGCGAATGTCACGACACAGACCACCAGCGTCGCCGGCGTGAACCAGACCGCGTAGCGGTTGGCGAGCCGCTGCAGCGGCGACTTTGACGCCTGCGCCTCGCGAACGAGCTCCACAATCTTCGAGTACTGACTCTCTGCCGCCCGCGCCGTGGCACGGACACTCAGTACCCCGTGCGCATTGAGCGAGCCGCTCATCAGCGGACTTCCTTCGTGCGCGGGAACCGGAATCGCCTCTCCCGTAAGCTGCGATGCGTCTATCTCCGAGATCCCGCTGAGGACGAGGCCATCGCACGGCACCATCTCGCCCGGGCGCACGAGAAAGACATCGCCAACATTCAGCTCGCCGACTGGGACGTCGATCAGCCCGCGATCTCCCGTGACCAGATGTGCGATACGAGGGGCGGCTTTCTCCAGTTCCCGGACAGCAGCGGACGCCCGGCGCTCGGCGAATCTCTCAAGCGATTCGCCACCGGTTTGCATGAGGACGATCACAAGTCCAGCCAGCGGCTGACCGATGATCGCGGCGGTGACGATGGAGAGTGATGCGACGAGGTCCGTCGCGTAATTGCCTTGACGCGCCGCGCGAAGCGTGCGCCATACTACCGGGAAACCCGCGCCAATGAGGGCGATCGTCCAGAGTGCCCGGGCAAAGTCGGGAAGGTTGAAGATGTACTGCTCGACGCTGCCGAGAAGGATTCCCACGATCGCGAACAGGGTCGAGGGAGAAAGGATCGCCGGCTTCTTCTCCGATTCACCGCTCCCTGGCGCTCCCCCTGGGGGGTCCCCCCCGGGTTGGGATCGCCGCTGGGTCGGCACGAGCTGGCGAGGAGGCGCCGACACTGTTAGAGCTCCTTTCTCTCGCTTTCCAGCACGAGCAGGGTTTGTCCGTCGTCGCTGACGATAGACAATGCCTCATCCCTGTCATCGCGCCCACCGGAAAGTATCTCGACCGATTTGATGTTCGATATGCCACGCACGAGGTGCGGTCCATCCCGCCCCATCGTTCCGAACATCAGCTGTGCGCGCTTGCTCGGAGAGTCGTAGACGGCACCGAGAAAGCGATAGCCCGTCATTTCAACCTGTGCGCCGAGCGCGGGATCGTCGACCTCGAGACGTCCGCGACGGCCTGCGTTTCTGCGGGAGAAATCATCGAGCTTCTGTGCCCAGTCCACGTGCTCCTCACGACGCTCGCTCTCCGGTTCCGGCTGGTCAAACTTCTGGAATGCGGCAGCCGCTGGAAGAACAAGCACGGAACGTCGGGCGCCTCGCACCAGCTTCGCAACCGTTTCGCCTCCAAGCATTCGACCGAGAATTCCCCGGCCGTGCGTCCCCGCGACAATGAGATCGGCATCAAGTTCCTCGGCGCAGGCGAGGAGGGCTGGACCGGGTTTCCCGTACAGAACCTTCTGATGGATCCGGCACTTGCTGCCCTGGTCCAGCCAACCCGTGACGCGCGTCAGTTGAGCGCCGACGTTTGCTTCGTGCTCTCTGAACCAAGGTTCGGGGATGTAGTCCTTCCGTTCCCACGGAACTACGTGCACCAGCGTTACAGTAGCGCCCGGGGCCGCGATCTCGAGCGCGAGCCGCGCCGCTTCAATACTCGACTCCCTGAAATCCATGGCGACCATGATGCGCTTGGGAAGCGCCCGGAGTTTGCTATCGACAGCCAGCACGGGTACATGGCTGACCCGGATCAGGCGGAGCGCGGTCTCGTTTCCAAAAAACCTCGCCGCCGCGCCGTGGCCGCCGAGCCCGACCAGCACGATTCGAGCGCGTGATTCCTTCGCCAGCGCCGCGATCGTCGTTGCCGGATCTCCAGATCGGACTTCGACGCTCCAGTTCTTGTCTCCGAGCCGATCAAGCTGCGCTTTTGCCTTGCTCTGCGCTTCCTGGTGCAGGCCGCGCTCATAGTCCATCACCAGCGAGCGGTCGACCGTTCCCCAGGGAATCGGAGCGTGATCCACCACCGTGAGAACTTTGACTTCGCGCTGGTTGCCGGGGGAGAGCAGACGGGCGAGCGCAATGGCCGCGTCTGATTGAGGCGTCCCGTCGGTCGCGATGAGCAGCGCCGTCGGGCGTCGGTGGACCGGACGCTCCGGCTCGGCGTTCAGTGTGGGTTCTGCGAGTGAATTGGACACGATCTCCTCCTTTTTTTTCGATTAGTCGGTTACGGCGTGTGCCGTGTCGGGCCCTATCACGCGGAGCTTGTCTATCACACCGCGCGAGCCCTTGATGCTGCGGAGGCGGCGAACGAGATCATCACGAGTCCTTCGCGAATTCGCGACGCCCTCGACGCGGAGCCATCCATGCTCGGCCACGACCTTGATCCCCGGATCGGCGACGCGAGGTGGTAACCGCAGCTGTCTGACAGCTTCGCGCGCGATCTCCACGGGCGTGGGCTGCTGCTGCGAAGGAAAGACGGTCTCCAGCTCCTGCACCACTGCTTGCACGCCCGGCACGCTCAAAACAGCCGCTTCAACCGCACTTCGCTCGGTGCCATCCTCCGCGCTTCCCGTCAGCGCTATTACGCCATCGAAAGCGTCGATGTGAATCTTTGATCCGGGAGACAGAGAGACCTTTGCCAACGCGGTTTCCACCAGTTGGCGGAGAATTGCATCCGAATCGGCCTTACCGGTGTCGGCAGTGTTCCTCTCCGATCTGGAGAAGACTCTCTTCCCGCCCGTCGGTCCCGAAGCCCGGCCAGAGATCTCAGCGACCCGAATGCGAAAGAGCTGGTCGCGGAATGGGACCGGGTCCGAGTCGGTCATCGCGGACGGCACGAGCTCGCGGATCAGTGACACCGCCTTCGTGTGGGTGCGTCGATCCGACGGTGTGGTGCCGGGCTCGATCAGGTATAGTGGGCCGCTCGCGACCACGCTCCGCCATTCAAAGAGCTGAGTGTGCTCGTCGACTTCGAACGCAACGCGGCGGTTCCGAAGTATCTCCTCGAGCTTTCCCGCCGCGGCGGTTCGCCCGTAGATCCAGCCGCTCGCGTAGGCGTAGTGGATCGGAACGATCCTCACGCTGTCGTGCAACGAAAAAGCGATTCGTCCCACGCTGTTGCGGGCGAGAATCGCTTCACAGGCCTTCCTGCCAAGCACGCTGAAGAGAGGTGCATCGTCAGCGGTGCGAGGAGGATTCAGAACTGCGGTGTCATTCAACATGGTAAGTCTCTCTAACGAAGAACCAATTTCCGAAAGTGGTGCAACTGCGTGACGCCGCGCTGTTCCTCAGCCGCGGCGTCACGCAGTCTTGTTGGTCTTGCAGTGAAAGGCGTGAAGGGAAGAGGTCCCTTCGATGGTCAGCTCGCTGCCCGGATCGAGCCGGAGTCGAATGGCGCTCGCGCTTTGTGCTCCCGCCGTAGCGGCAACTGCCATGAGCGCTGAAACAGTCAGTAAGGTCTTTCTCATCTTCGTAATCCCATAGTTCATGAGATGCGGTTGCTTCGGTTACGCACTCAGGATACGAATAGTGGGCGACCCGAACTGTCGGACTTCACCTCAACTTTCGCGGGAATGTGACTGAACTTTCGGCGCGGAATCCCCTCCATCTTTGGGGGAAACCCCTACACGAATGAGCGCCTGAATCGAGCATCAAGCCACCACAGGGGAAACTCCGACAATAAATCAACCATTGGCTGACTGTTTCGCTGTGGCCTGACCCCGAACATTGAAGGGAGAGAGGTGCGAATCGCGCCTCGATGTTCAGCCGTTCGTACCGCGCGGAGGTCCTGTATGTACAAGATGATCATGGTCCCGACCGATGGGTCGGGCTTCGATCGCGAGGCGATTCGGGTGGCGCTGCGAGTCGCTGAGCGCAGTCAAGCAAAGGTCCGGCTCGTTCGCGTTCATTCCACCGGAGCGTTCTTTGGAATGGAGTCTTCCCCGGAAGCGGCTACGGTTTCGGTGGGGGTGCTGCAGCAGGAGCGGGACAGGATTCTGAGGGAGCTCTACGCCCTCGCCGCAGAATGCAGGAACACGAGCGATGCGAAAATCGGGTTGGCGCTCGAGGACGGACCCGTGCCCGACGCTTTGCAAGCATATGCCAGCCGTAACAAGGTGGATCTCATTGTCATAAGCAGTCACGGGCGCGGCGGCATAACGCGCCTGTCACTCGGCAGCGTGACGGATTCGCTCATTCGTCATACGACGATCCCAGTTCTGGTCGTCAAACCACACGCTAGCTACCTGAATCCAGAGGCCGGAGAGCCCTTCAGGCGCATCGTCGTTCCTCTCGACGGATCGAGTCTGGCAGAGCAGATTCTCCCCGAAGTCGTTGCCCTGGCGAAGGTCGAAGAGTCGGAGCTCACTCTTCTGCGCGTTCTGGTACCCCCAACTTCCTCACAAAAGAGGATCGCCGATAAGAAGATTCCTTGGTGGGACAAGGACATCGCCGCCGCGGAGGGCTATCTGTTCAGCATCGCGACAAAACTGCGCGAGGATGGTTTTCTCACGACCACTGAGGTTGTTATCAGTGAGAACATCGCTCAGGCGATTGCTGACTACGCCCGCAAGGTGAGAGCAGATCTCGTCGCAATCGCGACTCACGGACGCGGCGGCGTTTCTCGCGCTCTGCGAGGGAGTGTCGCGGACGTCGTAACGAGGACCTCGCCTACAGCGATGCTTGTGCTTCGGCCTGTCAGCGCCCTCGCCGAAGAAGAGCCGGCTAAAGAGGCCCGACTTCCCGACGGAATGCCCGTTATCGCGTAACGAAGGCCGCTCGACTAAACCGATCCAGCGATCTTGTTGTGCGCCAATCTGCGCGCGAGCATGCGCCCGATCAGCGCACAGGGGATGACGATAAGCACCGCGATAACTCTGTACCACGAGAAGCCTGTGCTCCAGAACTCGCGAACCAGTCCGAAACTGAAGAAAACCTGGAAGACTGCAAAGCCGCTGATCGTCTCGGATGTATTCTGGATTCGGGTGGCGACGTACGCGCCCACGACCACCGACGCACCCGTGAGGAGGAGCGCGAGCAGCGCCGCGGCGAACGTCGTGACGTAGTACTCTCCGCGGATCGCTGGCCCGGCGAGCAAGGCGTATCCCCATTCCCCCGCAAGAATCAACGCGCTTGCGACGAGACATCCCGAGAGCACTGCGGTGACAGTGCGCATGCGTTTACGCCTCCTTGAGGTTGGCCCAGAGTTGTCCGACGCCGGTGCAGTCGGGGTTCATACTCGCTCTCCTAGTCATTGCTCGCACACCTCTGTACTGGTTTCTCCGACTCATCTTCCAGTGCGCGCCGACAGACTATTCAGCGCCAACCTGCGAAGTTGCCTTTAAAGGCTGGCAGGACCACTCACAATGGAGGGAGACATCATGAAAACGGACCTACAACTGCAGCGTGATGTGCTCGACGAGCTCAAGTTCGAGCCCAGCATCCGCGAGGCAGAAGTCGGAATCGCGGCCAAGGAAGGCGTCGTCACCTTGACCGGGTTTGTCGACAGCTACGCCGAAAAGTTCTCCGCGGAGCGCACCGCCGAGCGCGTGCGCGGCGTCAAGGCAGTCGCCGACGAGATCAAGGTGAAGCTGCCCGGAATGCATCAGCGCTCGGATACCGACATCGCTCACGCGGTGGTCAACGCGCTACGGTGGGACATCCAGGTCCCGGACGACCGCATCAAGGCCACTATCGAAGAGGGCTGGATCGCCCTTGAAGGCGAGGTCGAGTGGCAGTACCAGAAGTGGGCAGCGGAAGGAGCTGTGCGCAATCTGACCGGAGTCAAGGGCGTAACCAACCTCATCGCGGTGAAGCCAAGGACGACTTCTACGCACGAGGTGGGTCAGAAGATCAAGGACTCAATGCGCCGGCATGCAGAGCGTGATGCCGACCGAATCACGATCGAGGCGAAAGACGGCCGTGTAACCTTGCGGGGGACCGTCAGCTCGTTCGCCGAGCGGCAGGACGCGGAGCGTGCTGCATGGCAAGCTCCCGGAGTTACGAATGTCGATGACATGATCGCGGTCACTTATTGACCGGCGTTCAGGCGCACACGCAGCTGTGGCGGGAATCTCCGTCGATGCGTGTGCGCCGGGTCTCGCGAGTTGTGGAGGGGGTCTTATGAAGCGTTTTCTCAACCGCCGCGAAGCGGGAATCGAATTGGCGGAGAAGCTCGACCACTTTGCCGGAAGACAGGATGTCGTCGTCCTCGGGCTGGCGCGCGGGGGAGTTCCGGTCGCGTACGAAGTTGCGCGCGCCCTCCATGTGCCGCTTGACGTGTTCGTCGTGCGGAAGCTGGGCGCACCCGGGCAGGAGGAGTTGGCCATCGGCGCCATCGCTACCGGGGGCATCCGCGTGCTGAACCAGGAAGCGATACACGCTCTCGGAATTACTTCGAGCGCGATCGAGCGGATAACGATGCTGGAACAGCAGGAGCTGGAACGCAGGGAGAAGATGTATCGTGACGACCGTCCTCCGGTGAACATCAAGGGCCGCACCGTGATTGTCGTGGATGATGGTCTCGCCACCGGGTCCACAATGCAAGCCGCGATTACCGCTCTGCGCAGACAGGGCCCGGCCTCGATCATCGTGGCAGCTCCGGTCGTCGCGCTCGAAACGTGCGAGTATCTACGGACCGTCGCGGACGGGTGCGAGTATGTGCAGTCTCCCGAGCCCTTCTACGGAGTTGGGCTCTGGTACGAGGACTTCTCCCAAACCACCGACCGGGAAGTTCGATCGCTGCTCGCCGCTTCGGCACAGGATGCGCTCGAGCCGATTCCGTTCGCCATCCAACAGTACTGAGGAGACTCCATGTCACTGTCCATTGACCGGGATCTTTACCGCGACCTGCGAAAGGAAACACGCCCAATGACGGGCGACCGAGAGGATTTCGATCCGCTGCTCGCGCTCGTCGGCGACAGCCGCTTCGTCCTCATCGGCGAAGCCTCCCATGGAACGCACGAGTTCTACCGGATACGCGCCGAGATCACAAAGCGACTCATTCGCGAGAAAGGCTTCTCGGCCGTCGCGGTGGAAGCGGACTGGCCAGACGCGTATCGCGTGAATCGTTATGTGCAAGGCAGGGGCGGCGACACGGACGCCTCGCAGGCGCTCGGTGGCTTCAAGCGCTTTCCGCAATGGATGTGGCGAAACGCGGACGTACTCGAGTTCATCGGCTGGCTTCGCGACCACAACGACGCGATGCAGATCGGACGACGAGTCGGCTTTTACGGGCTCGACCTCTACAGCCTGCACGCCTCGATGGAAGCGGTGCTGTCGTATCTTCGCGTGGTCGACCCGGAAGCGGCTCTCAGAGCTCAGAAAAGGTACGCCTGCTTCGAGGATTTCGGGGACAGTCCACAGGACTACGGTTACGCGGCGACGGTTGGCCTCGCTCCGTCGTGCGAGAATGAAGTAGTGGCTCAGCTCGTGGAGCTGCAAAAGTCGGCCGCCGACTATGCGACTCGCGATGGGAGACTGGCGGCAGACGATCTCTTCTTTGCTGAACAGAATGCGAGAATAGTTCTGAATGCCGAGCGCTACTATCGAGCGATGTTCGGAAACCGGGCTGCATCGTGGAATATGCGCGACCGGCACATGGCCGCGACGCTGGATGCTCTGATCGCGTTTCTGGAGTTCGACCGGCGGGCCCCGAAGATCGTAGTGTGGGCACACAACTCACACCTCGGGGATGCCAGCGCGACCGAGATGGCGGGCCGGGGCGAGCTGAATGTCGGTCAGCTGGTGCGGGAGCGATGGGGGCACAGTGCGCTCCTTGTGGGGTTCACCACGTACGCGGGCACCGTGACAGCGGCTTCAGATTGGGACATGCCGGCTGAGCGGAAAATCGTCCGTCCGGCTCTCGAAGGGAGTTACGAAGCTCTGTTCCACGACCTCGGCCTCCGAAACTTCTTCCTTGGTCTTCGTGGAACCAGTGAAGCCATCCTCGGCTTGAGGCAGCCGCGGCTGGAGCGGGCGATTGGCGTGATCTATCGCCCGGAGACGGAGCGAATGAGCCATTACTTTCGCGCGCGATTGCCGCACCAGTTCGACGCCATACTTCACTATGACGTGACTCGCGCCGTCGAGCCGCTGGAGCGGACAGGCCTGTGGGAGCGCGGTGAGCTCCCCGAAACCTATCCCTCGACGCTTTGACGGGGATCAAGAGGAGGATATGATGAAGACTGAAGAGGAAAGACGGGTGGAAGAGCGCGCTGTGCGGATACCAGTTGATGGGATAATCCTCGAAGCGGACCTTGCTCTCCCCGCAAATGCCACGGGTGTCGTGCTCTTCGCCCATGGCAGCGGCAGCAGCCGGTTCAGTCGGAGAAATCGGGCAGTAGCACGCAAGCTCCAGGATTCCGGCTTTGCGACCCTGCTTCTGGATCTTCTCACGGCCGAGGAGGAAAAGGCCGAGGTCCGCACGGGGCATTACCGCTTCGACATCGAGATGCTTTCGCTGCGTCTCGCGGCCGCCACCAATTGGGTAGTCGCACAGCACGACCTCGACGGGCTGCCGCTCGGTTACTTTGGCGCGAGCACTGGAGCCGCGGCCGCCATCGTCGCAGCGGCCATGCTTCCCGACCTCGTGGGCGCAGTTGTTTCTCGAGGCGGAAGGGCTGACCTGGCGGGAAGTGCGTTGGAGGATTTGCGCGCGCCGACATTACTGATCGTGGGAGGACTCGACACCGTCGTGCTGGATCTCAATCACGAGGCGCTTCGAAGGCTCCGCTGCATAGGCCGGCTCGAGATCATTCCCCGCGCGGGCCATCTATTCGAGGAGAGCGGAGCGCTCGAGAAGGTTTCCGATCTGGCACGGGAATGGTTCACCGAGTATCTGGTTGAGCGACCCACACGAATGCCGCAGTACTCCGACGCGAGCTAGACGGAGAGGGAACAATGATAAATAAACTGGCAGTGGCGGGTATGAAGTGAAAAACACCGGGTGGCACTATGATCTCGGCTTTCTGCTCGGTATCATCGCGATGCTCGGTGGCGGTGGATCACAGACTGGGGTCTGCACCTACTAGTAGTGATCGTCGTTACAGACGCTTCGTCCTCGTCAGTTCGCCCTCGTCACTTTCCATTGTCCGCCAGCAGAGACGTGTGCCAGCTCGTCGCTGAGGGTGTTGTAAGTCCCCTCGATCGTGCGGCCGTCAATGAATGCGCCCTGGAACGTCGTCGTCACCCTGCACGCGCAACCGGGATCGGTGTAGGGATCGAGCAGTCCGACGACCTTGTTGCCTTCCTTGCGAACGAAGTGAATCCTGAGAAGCTGGCTCGCGGGAATGGCCAGGCTGCCGTTCACCATCGGCCGATAAGGGGTCACGATCGTGTTCTGCGATTCGCGCGCGACCATTTCGATTCGTCCAAACGCCGCAACCTCGCCGGCACGCAGAACGAAGGAGATATCTCCGGTCCTTCCAGTATCCTGGCTGCCATATTCGCCGGCCCAATTGCCCACGAGCGGGGCAAGGTCGAAGTCGGCGGCGATCACCTCGGTTTTGGGCGCCCACAGGGCGCACCCGAGAGCCAGCATGCTGGCACCGGCCGCGGCGATGACAAAAGTTGTCCGTTTCATGGTTGCTCCGAGTCTCCAGACTCTCAGCTACCCAAAGACGTACGTGCGACTCCCGATCTTGTGCTCAGCAACCGCCTTCGCTACGTCGGACGTGGTTACGATTCCGAGCAGGACATCTCCCTGCATCACCAGAACTCGATGGATTTGCTTTTCTCCCATGAGGATGGCCGCTTCGTCGACCAGACAATCAGGTGGGAGTGACTGGACTTTCCGAGTCATCACTTCATCGACGGTGACGTCCTCGAGGGGAGTCGTGCGTCCTCCCCGTCGCCTGAAGGTGAGTGACGGCGTCGTATCGTTGAGGTCTGCGAGAAGGACAAGGATGTCGGTTGCCGAGAAGATTCCGACAACTTTTCCACGATCGACGACCGGTGCGCCGCTCACATGCCGTTCCGACAAGAGCTCCATAGCCTCGCGGATCGTCAAGTCGGGCGCGGCGCTGACCACGTCCCGCTTCATGATGTCTCTTAGCCTGAGCATCGGTCCTCCCTTAAGAGCGGCGAGAATGAATCGTTCCGAATGCCCCAACCGCCGACGGCCGCTTGGTGGTGGTGGCAGCGTTTGTTCAATAGTCTGATACGATTCCACTTCCGGAACGAGAAAGGAATGCCTGAAGTTGCGTGAGGATTCCCCGTATTCTCGGCGCAATGCGCGGAGCCGACCAAGGGGTGAGCGGAGCGCAGCTGCCGCCCGCTGTCCGTTCACGCGAGCAAGGAAAACCTGCAAGGAAATTCAGGGATTTGCTTACGCCAGAGAGGGCTTGCCCATGCTATTTTGCATTCGCGTTCACAGGGCGGAATTGTGTGAACGGAGTTCTTCCCCGGGACGCCGGCGGAGGACAGCGCGATGGAAGTTCGAAGCCGTCGCACAGATTGTGAGGTTGCTGGACACAATCAAAGCTCCGGGATCACCGGAGCACCTGAGTCGCCCGTCCGACGAGGGTAAGGTTGTCGAGCCGACTGTGCGAAAGCACGGAAAAAAAACGAACCGGGATTGGCGACCGCCAGCAGAAGCGGAGCCTCCGCAAAGTGGGAAACCACAGAGCGGGGGCTCTAGTTTTATTGGCGCCTGACAGGAGACGAAATGAACAGGGTGCGCGGGAAGTCAGCGGTCATAACCGGGGCTGCGCTCGGAATCGGACGTGCATGCGCCCTCAAACTCGCTGAGGAAGGCGCCGCTATCGCCGTGACCGATGTCGATGTCGCCAAGGGGTCACTCGTGGCCGAGGAGATCCGGGGTCGTGGTGGCGATGCGATCTTCATCGAGCACGACGTCGCCGATGAAGCAGGGTGGGATCACGTCATGAAGGTCGTAATCGAACGGTTCAAGAAACTCGACGTTCTCGTAAACAATGCCGGCGTCGCACTGGCCAAAGACGTCGAGCACACCACGCTCGAGGAGTGGCGGTGGCTCATGAGCATCAATCTCGAGGGCGTCTTTCTCGGGACGAAGCACGCAATCCAGACCATGAAGGCAAATGGAAGCGGCTCGATAGTGAATCTGTCCTCGATCGAAGGCCTGGTGGGCGATCCGAACCTGGCCGCGTACAACGCCAGCAAAGGGGGCGTGCGTCTTCTTACGAAATCAGCGGCACTCTATTGCGCCAAAGCGGGCTACAACGTTCGGGTCAATTCGGTGCACCCGGGCTATATCTGGACCCCAATGGTGGAGAACTATCTGAGAGCTCAGGGCGATGTCGCGCAAGGTCGCAAGCTGTTGGACAGTCTGCACCCAATCGGTCACGTCGGAGAACCCGATGACGTTGCCTATGGTGTGCTATACCTCGCATCGGACGAGGCGAAGTTCGTCACCGGAACGGAGCTGGTGATCGACGGTGGCTACACCGCTCAGTAGCTGTGAGCGGGCCTATTGCCGCCCGCTCTCGCCAGTAGTGCGCGTACCCCAGTTCAGACCGCGCGGCCGCGCCAGACTCGCGCCGAGGAGCGCACACGGAATGACGAACAACACAGCGACGGTATCATACCACGCGGCCGAGGAGCGCCAGAACTCGGCCAGCATGCCCGCTCCAAGAATCAGCTCGAGGACGATGTAGGCGCTCACGGCACCACGAGTGTTGTGCAGGCGCGCGACCACGTAACCACCAAGAACGACCGAAGCGGCTGTCCAGAGAAACGTGATCAACACCACAATGGTGGCGCTGGAGGATTGTTCACGAAGAAAGGCATCACCTCCAAGCTGGACAGTGAGCCAATCGCCCGCGATCGCAAACAGACTGGCAACCAGCAACCCCAGCAATGCGGCGATCACCGTTTTCATCGGCTCGCGTCGACGCCTTACCGATTCCGCCATCGCATGCAATCGTTTCCGCATGATCCCCCCTCGCGTTGCTCGAGCGTCGCTTCCCTGATCCACTACTTACATTCTGGGCCAACTCAGCGTCGGAAACGAGAGAGGATTTCCTGAATTCCTGTGAGGATTTCTCGCAGAGCCTAAGGCGCGTGCCCGGTTTCGACTGTCCAGACCCAATCGCGAATCTCAGGAGGATCCTGCAGCTGGTCGCGCGAGTAGCGCACCGCGTCCGCGATCATCGTCTCCAGGCTCTTGATAGAATCCTCGCGTGCTGACTTGAGTGGTGACCGGCGGATTGCCTCAGCCGCCAAATGAAACCGGCTCATGGCGTTCAGGATCACCATATCGAAGGGAGTAGTGGTTGTTCCCTGCTCATTGAAGCCACGCACGTGGAAACGGCCCGGATTTGAGCGATGATGAAGCATCTGATGAATCAGATGCTGATATCCGTGGAACGCAAAGATGACAGGCTTGTCGGCCGTAAATAGCCGATTGAAAGCATCGTCGTTCATGCCGTGGGGGTGATCCCCCGGTGAAAAGAGCGTCATGAGATCGATCACGTTAACAACCCGCACGCAAAGTTCCGGGACGAGCCGCCTGAGCCACCACGCAGCCGCAACCGTCTCTAGGGTGGGTGTGTCGCCGGCGCACGCCAGCACCACGTCGGGATCGCGGCCCGCGGTCAGCTTCGGCTCCACGATGCTCTTTTCGTTTCCCGCCCAACTCCACACCGATGCGCCGCGTGCGGCATGCTCGATGGCCTCTTCAATCGAGAGCCACTGGAGCTGCGGCTGCTTGTCTATCACCATCAGGTTGACGTAGTTGCGGCTGCGGAGGCAGTGGTCAGCGACGGCGAGGAGCGAGTTGGCGTCGGGCGGGAGGTAGATGCGCGCGACGCTGCCGCGCTTCGACATCACTACGTCAATCAGTCCGGGTCCCTGATGGCTGAAACCGTTGTGATCGTTGCGCCAGCACGTGGACGTGAGCAGGATGTTGAGCGAAGCAATTGGGCGGCGCCACTCGAGGTTCGTGGCTTCCTGCATCCACTTGGCGTGCTGGACCGTCTGCGACGCCGAGACCATGGCGAACGATTCGTAAGTCGCATACAGGCCGTGGCGGCCGGTGAGGAGGTAGCCCTCGAGCCAACCCTCGCACAAATGCTCGCTCAGGACCTCCATCACTCTGCCATCGGGCGCGATATGATCGTCGATGTCGAGCACTCGCCCGACGAGACATCTCTTCTCCACCTCGAAGACGTTTCCGAGCCGATTGGAATTGGTTTCGTCCGGACAAAAGAGTCGAAAGTTTGCGGCGCCCTTATTCTCGACGAAGATGTCACGCACCATCTGCCCCAATTGCCTTGTGGACTCCCGGCTCACAGTCCCCGGCAAACGGACATCGATGGAATAGTTGCGGAAATCGGGCACGCTGAGGGGAACAAGGAGGCGGCCACCATTGGAATTTGGATTCGCGCCCATGCGGCGGTCGCCCTTCGGGGCAAGCTCCGCCAGCTCTGGTAACAGGGCTCCTGATTCATCGAAGAGAGTTTCGGGCTCATAGCTTCGCAGCCACTCCTCGAGTTGCCGCATCTGTTCAGCGTTTGCGGGCACTTCACTAAGCGGCACCTGATGCGAGCGAAAAGTTCCCTCGACCGGAAGGGCATTCACGACTTTGGGTCCAGTCCATCCCTTGGGAGTGCGCAGGACGATCGCCGGCCAGCGTGGGCGATTCCGGATCGCGCCGGCAGATCCGGAACGAGCGTTCGTCTGGATCTCCCGAATTCGCGCATAGCATTTGTCGAGTGTGGTGGCGAACTCCTGGTGAAGGCGGAATGGCTCATCGCCTTCGACGAAATACACTTCGTAGCCGTGTGCCTGGAGGAGCTCACGTACATCATCGTCGCTGCCGCGTCCGAGGACAGTGGGTCCGCTGATCTTGTATCCGTTCAGGTGGAGGATTGGAAGCACCGCCCCGTCGCGAACCGGATTCAGAAAGCTCGTTCCCTTCCACGACCCTTCCAGCGGCGCCGTCTCAGCTTCCCCATCGCCCACAACGGCCACGGCGATGAGATCGGGATTGTCGAACGCAGCCCCGAAGGCGTGCATGAGTACGTAGCCCAGTTCTCCTCCTTCATGGATCGATCCTGGTGTCGGTACACTCACGTGGCTCGGAATTCCGCCCGGTGTTGAGAACTGCCGGAAGAGGCGCCTGAGACCGTCGGCATCTCGCGTAACGGCCGGATAGACTTCGCTGTAAGTGCCCTCCAGGTAGACGTTCGCGACGAGGGCCGCACCGCCGTGTCCCGGTCCGGCGAGATAAATGATGCTGGCGTCGCGCTCCGCGATCAGTCGGTTGAGGTGCACGTAGATGAAGCTCAATCCCGGCGCCGTACCCCAATGTCCGAGCAGCCGCGGCTTTATATGCTCTGCCTGGAGCGGCTCACGCAGAAGCGCGTTCTCCCGGAGATAGATCTGGCCGACGGTGAGATAATTGGCGGCTTGCCAGTACCGCTGCATTCCTGCCACTTGCTCCGGAGTCAGCGGCGATACTGAGGGTGATTTTGATGCGCGCGTGGCCGTGACGCTACGCGACGTCTCGTCGGTTTTCGCGGTGCGTGGCGGCGCGACAGCCGGAACCGCGCTCGACACGGTCACATCGAACTCAAAGGTTGTCGTTCGCCCTCCCTCGCAGAACGCCCGCGGCTTCGCGCGCCAGCACGGCTCCTTCGTCGACAGCTACCACCCACACGTCGACAGGACCTTGCGAGCTACTAATCCGAGCGTCCGTCTCCTCGGTTCCGCGTGCGGCATCATTCCTGTCGTGGTCAAGGGTGACGCCGCACCACTCCATGCCCGCAAGAATCCGCTCGCGAACTTCAGGAGCATGCTCGCCGACACCGCCCCCGAATACAATAACGTCGATCCCGCCAAGCACGGCGATGTAGGCACCGATGTACTTCCGGATGCGATAACAGTAAAGCTCGATCGCGAACTCGGCGTCGACGCTCTTGGATGCAAGGAGCGTTCGCATGTCCCCGCTCAACCCCGACAGGCCGAGGAGACCCGATTCCATGTTGAGCACACGCTCGAGCCTCTCGGCGGTGAACCCTGCCGTGCGCTCCAGAAAGGTGAGCAGGCCAGCATCTATGTCTCCCGAGCGTGTGGACATCACGAGTCCTTCCAGTGGCGAGAAACCCATGGAAGTGTCCTGGGGAACGCCGCGATCGATTGCCGTGATCGAACAGCCGCCGCCGAGCTGTAGCGAGATGATTCGGCCACCGCGATCGAGGTCCGGGCGGAGATGTTGTATACGCCGCAGCATCGAGTCGTGCGCCAGACCATGAAAACCGAAGCGCCGCACACCGTGCGTTTTCTGGAGGTCGAGCGGAATCGCATAGCGCTGCGCCACCGCTGGAAGGGCGGCGAAGAACGCGGTGTCGAACACGGCGATTTGTGGAACGTCGGGACCGAAGATCGCGCGGCAGAGCCTGACCCAATCGAGCGCTATTGGTAAATGCAACGGTGCCAGCTCACTCAATGCGAGCAGAGCGCGCTCCGCCGTGGCGTCGAGCACACACGACGCGGAAAAGCTGATTCCGCCATGGACGATTCGATGAGCGACCGCCCGCACGTCGCCGATGGCATTTTGCTCGAGAAAGGAATTGAGCATTGCGTTGAAGGCAATCGATTGTTGCTCATCGGGCAGTTGCTCATGCGCGCGGGCAATACGTCTCGGGTTTTGCGTGGCGGCGTTCGCGGCTGGTGATGGCGGGAGCCTCAACGAGATCGCATCGAGACCTCGAATATCGTACGCGGCCAGCTTCACCGACGCGCTGCCTGCGTCCACCACCAGCAGCGTCGCCGTCATGAAAGGCGCCTGGCGAACTGACTGCGATACCCCTGATCGATTGCGCGCATCGATCTAAAAGTTAGCGGAATTTTCTCCCTCGCCAGGCCCGGCTTCAGTTATCGCTTCCACGGGAGCGGACTCGCACTCCGTCATCGATCTTGTGGGGACATCCAAACCGCCGAGGATGTTGAGGAGAGTCGACTTGCCGGAACCGGACGCGCCGAGGAGCACGACGAGCTCCCCGGAGTGGAGCTCGAGATCGATTCCGCGAAGCGCCGGTACTTCGACCTCCCCCATCTTGTAGATCTTCGTCAAGCCGCGGGTCTGGAAAACCGCGGCGGCCTCGCTCGTTTTGGGTGAGACCGAAGCGTGAGGGGAGCGAAGAATTTCCGGGGCCGGGCCGGCCGGCTTGCGCGCGACGGAAATTCCCCCGCCGGCCAGAGTCTTTTCTGCAATGGCCGGGGTCATCGTGCGTAGTCCCGCAGCCCGCTACCGCCCTGCGGGCGGGGTGAGGAGCATGGGCCAACAACCTTCACGCACTAACTTCCGACTGACGCTCCCCAACATGAGGCGGGTAATGAGATGATGCCGTTGACTCGCAATCACGATCAGCTCAGGCGAAATGAGGTTGGCCGCGGCCATGAGTTGCGCCCCGGCGTCACCGGTTCGACTGACGGTTTCAACCCGAATCGACCTGCCTTTGTTGATCTCCTCGGCGAGGTGAAGGAAGGCATGCTCAATCCCTTCGCGCTGGACCAAGGCCGCGCCCTCGTCCCCCTCTTCCACGATCGGTGACGGAAGACGTACGTGGACGAGGATCACGGAACCGCCAGGCTCAGCTAGATTTGCGGCGAGGTGAGCAGCTTCGCGGCTGGCGTCCCCGAAGTCGGTGGCGACCATTATTCTCCTCGGCAAGCCGGACAACGCGGGTCGGACGCCAAGCACCGGTACTGGTGCTCTGCCCATGACGCGCGTGGCCGTGTTCTCACCGATCGCCTGCTCGAAGGCGCCGTGCTGATGGATACCCATCACGATCAGCCCGCTGTGTTGAGTCTCCGCCTCCTTGGCAATGCAAAGCGCAGCATCTCCAACGACGCTAGTGATCGGCCAATCCTGGTCCCTGCCGGTCGCCGCCGCAATCAGGGCTTGCAAGGAGCGACGGCGATGGTAATGGAAATCTTCTCCGAGCACCGCCTCCGTATGGGACACCATCGAGTCGGGGGTCCCGGGCGCCGGTATCATGAACTCGGCGGCGCTGATCACGCTCGGGGTGGCCCCGCGGGCGGTCAAGGCATCGGCGACGCAAATTGCGGTTCGAGCATTGTCGTCGTTCTCAATCGCCAACAGGAGCTTGAACGAGGTGCCGGGACGGAATAGGCGGCGAAATCCGCTCGCGGCCACGGCAGGTCTTGATTCCGCGGTTGGAGTCTGAGCTGTCTGGGTTCTCACGGCTCGCTTCTTCTCCTTCGGCTTCGTCGGCGGCGGAACAGCTTCGGTCGGCGTAGGGGGAGTGGGCTTGCTATCGCGCGGCGGCGATACTGGCGCACCTGTGAGCGGATGCGCATCGGCCCACGACAACAGTGCGGCGTGGGTGTGCCGCACAGATTCGGTGCCGGTTGGCCCGGTCTCTTCGATGCGGCCCGGCACGCAGACGTTTCCATGGATCGCCGCGAGGATCTCGTCTTCAGCCAGTTCGGACGGAGAGCGATGACCGTGTCGCGGAGGGCTGTCTTCGCTGTATCCCATGAGCGGAAGGTGCAACAGTCAGAGCGCTCTGTCCGTCGGAGATGTACTGGTTTTTTGTGAGAGTTTTCCTCACGCAAAACTTTCCCCAAGTGGCCAGCACTAGCGAGCTGTCTGGATGCCATGCCATCGGGCAAACGCTTACAAGCGTAGCGGCATCCCCCGACCATCAAAACGAGTCTTCCTGACAGACGCGCTGCGCGGCACAATGCACTGTTCGTGCATGGCAACCACTCTGACTCCCCCGCCCGTTGTTCAATCCGCGCCGCCGGACACGAACTCTGGCGAACGCTCCACCAATCTGATCGTCGCATTCGCAAATGCTCGGCGTTCCGATGTGCCGACGCTCGGCGGAAAGGGCGCCAATCTCGGCGAGATGACGGCGGCGGGGCTGCCGGTGCCTCCCGGCTTCATTCTCGCTATAGAGGCATACCGGCAGTTCTATGAGAGCAACGAGCTCGGCCCCCGGATCGCCGCACTGCTCAAGGACATCGACTCGGATGATCCGGTAGCACTCGAGCGTAGCGCAAGCGCGCTTAGACAATTGATCGTTACCGGCACCGTGCCTGACTCGCTACGCGGCGCGATTGAGAGCGCGTACGATGGGTTGACGAAGGACAAGACGTCGTGCAGACGAGTCGCCGTGCGCTCGTCGGCGACCGCCGAAGACACCGCACAGTTCTCGTTCGCCGGAATGTTCGAGAGTTTTCTCAATGTTTCGGGGAAGGCCGCGGTCATCGAGAGCGTGAAAGCGTGTTGGGCGTCGACGTTCAGCGCGCGCGTCCTCTTCTATCGCATCAAGCAGGGCTTCCCCCTCGAGATGCCGGTCGCCGTCGTCGTGCAGCGGATGGTGAACTCGGAGAAGTCGGGCGTCATCTTCACGTCTGACCCCGCGACCCGCGACCCGTCGCGGCTTGTGATCGAAGCAGCATGGGGACTTGGGGAGGCCGTGGTGCAGGGAGCCGTGACGCCGGACAGGCACGTCCTCGACAAACAGTCGCTCTCGGCGATTGTGACCGAGGTCGCGCAGAAAGAGTTTCTACTCAGGTGGGACGACGCCAAGGGGTCGACCATTCGCGTCGACCTGACCGGAGATCCGCGCGCGAAGGCGCCCGTACTCACGGCGAGCGAGGTCCAGACGCTCGGCACTCTCGCGCGTCGTGCCGAAGAGCACTATGGCGTGCCGCAGGATCTCGAGTTCGCGATCGAAGGGGCCGATGTCTATTTGACACAGAGTCGTCCGATCACCACGCCGACCGCGAGACCCGCGATCGCCGCGTCTGGCCCATCGGCGAAACCGCTCGTGCATGGATTGGGCGCCAGTCCCGGTCGTGCGACTGGTGCAGTTCGCGTGCTCGACTCGCCGACAGACGAGGCGTCGATGAAGACGGGCGAGATCCTCGTGACGCGCATGACCTCGCCGGACTGGGTCCCGATCATGCGGCGGGCGGCGGCAATCGTGACGGATGCGGGCGGCATGACATCGCACGCCGCGATCGTCGCGCGCGAGCTTGGGCTTCCGTGCATCGTCGGCGCGCACGATGCAACGCGCGTCCTCGTCACGGGAGCGCTCGTCACGGTCGACGGCGGCGCCGGGACAGTCGTGGTGGGTAGCATCGGTCAACCGGAAGCGGCAGCGGCAGGCGTGACGAGCGTTACTCAGGGCGCGAGCGCCGCACCGGTCGCACCGATCACGGGGACACGCCTCTACGTCAACCTCGCGGAGCCGGATCGCGTCGTCGAAGTCGCATCGCGCGATGTTGACGGCGTCGGGCTCCTGCGCGCCGAGTTCATGATGCTGGAGGCACTCGAACACATGCATCCGCGTGCCTTCCTCGCGCAGCGGAGTGCCGACGAGTTCGTGCGCCGCATGGCCGAGAGTCTTCGCGCGTTCGCGCAGGCTTTCAACCCACGGCCGGTCGTGTACCGGGCGATGGACTTCCGGTCCAACGAGTTCCGGAATCTGACCGGCGGCGCGGCGTACGAGCCCACCGAGGCGAACCCGATGATCGGGTATCGGGGCTGCTTCCGGTATACCCGGGAGCCGGATCTGTTCGCGCTGGAGCTCCGCGCGCTCGCCGAGGTGCGGCGCGACTATGAGAACCTTCACCTCATGATCCCGTTCGTTCGAACCGCGCACGAACTGCAAACCTGTCTCGCCCTCGTGGATGCGAGCCCGCTTGGGTCTGATGCGCGGCTCGAGCGGTGGATCATGGCGGAAGTGCCATCGGTGGTTTACCGGCTGCCGGAGTACGCCGCGCTCGGCATTACCGGCGTCTCGATCGGCTCGAACGATCTCACGCAGCTCATGCTCGGAGTGGACCGCGACAGCGAGCTGTTCGGTGCTGACTACGACGAGCGCGACACGGCGGTGCTCGACGCGATCCACTCGATCATCGCGGAGTGCCGGCGCCTCGGACTCACCTGCTCGATTTGCGGGCAGGCGCCGTCGGTGCACCCGGAGTACGCTGAGCGTCTGGTGGAGTGGGGCATCGACTCGATCTCGGTGAATGTCGATGCGATCGATCGCACGCGGCGCAACATTGCCAGCGCGGAGCTGCGGCTTCTTCTCGCACGGGCTCGGGTTATGCCGGCCTGAGGCCGACACTCCGATCCCGGCGCAACATGGCAATTATCGAGATTGACCACCTCACGAAGCGGTTCGACGACATCGTCGCCGTCGACGACCTCACCCTCGAGATTGCGGACGGTGAATTCTTCGGGTTGCTCGGCCCGAACGGCGCCGGAAAATCTACGACGCTCCTGATGCTGACGACGCTCGTGCGGCCGACGTCCGGCACGGCGCGAGTGAACGGCTTCGATCTCGTGCGCCAGGCCGGCCAGGTGCGCCGCTCGATCGGCATTGTCTTTCAGGATCCGAGCTCGGACGATACCCTCACCGGCTACGAGAATCTCAAGCTCCACGGAATGTTGTACGGCATGCCGCCGGCGCTGCGGGAACAGCGTATCGTCGAAGTGCTCGAGCTCGTCGATCTCACGAATCGGAAGGACAGCATCGTGAAGCACTACTCGGGTGGAATGCGCCGGCGGCTGGAGCTGGCGCGGGGCCTGATGCACCGCCCCAAGGTGCTCTTCCTCGACGAGCCGACGCTGGGGCTCGATCCGCAGTCCCGCGACCATATCTGGGCGTATGTCGAGCGCCTGGTCCGCGAGGAAAACATTACCGTGGTTCTGACGACCCATTACATGGAAGAGGCGGATCGGTTGTGCAGCCGGCTCGCCATCATCGATCATGGCAAAATCGTAGCGCTCGACTCGCCGGCCAATCTCAAGCTCGTACTGGGCGGAGATGTCGTGAGCCTCGGCGTTGGGAAGGGCGAGCCGAATCTCGACGCGGTCAAGGCACTGGGGTTCGTCGACAAGATCGAACGCCGGAACGGGATCGTCCAACTCACCGTGCGCGACGCAAGGGATCGATTGCCCCAGATCCTCCAGGCCATCGGCGAAGTGAAGTCGATCGAGGTGCGACCTGCGTCGCTCGACGACGTGTTCATGCACTACACGGGCAGGGAGATGCGGGAATCGTCAGCGGAGGGAGGATGGGCAGAACGATCGATGCACTACAGATCCGCCACGAGATAGGCGGCATCGGCGCGATCTGGTATCGCGAGTGGAAGGTGTTCCTCCGTGAGAAATCCCGCATCGTCGCCTCCGCGGTGAACCCAATCCTGTGGCTGCTCGTCTTTGGCGGTGGCTTGGGGCGCAGCGTTTCCATCCCTGGGACTGACTATCAGGCGTTCATCTATCCCGGCATTCTCGCACAGGCGGTGCTGTTCTCGTCGATCTTTTTCGGCGTCTATATCGTCTGGGATCGGAAGATCGATTTCCTGAAAGAGGTACTGGTCGCACCGATCTCGCGCACCTCTGTGTTCATCGGTAAGGTCGTGGGTGGGGCGACCGATTCCGTGGTGCAGTCGGTCATTCTCCTCGTGCTTGGTGTGGTCCTGTCTCGCTTCGGGATGATTCCGGGGCTGCACCCAACAGTAACCGGCTTTGGCGCCGCGCTCCTGATTCTCGCGCTCACCACGGCGTCGCTGGTCAGCGTCGGGCTCATCCTTGGCGCGTGGATGGAAAGTCCGGAAGGATTCCAGCTGGTGTCGAGCTTCCTCTTATTTCCAACCTTCTTTTTCTCGGGCGCGCTCTTTCCACTCGATCGCCTGCCGTCGTGGCTGGCGCCGCTCGTCCGCCTCGATCCACTGACTTACTCGGTGGACGCGCTCCGGCACGTCATACTGGGTACGGCGCACTTCGCGCTTGGACTCGATCTGGCAGTCATGGTGGGATTCACGGTCGTAGTGATCGCGGTTGGGAGCGTGGCGTTTCAGCGGATGAAGGTGTAAAGCAGTCGCAGGCGATCGTCACACACCGGGTGCGCGTCGGCTTGCCAGGCTCAGGAAGAAGCACACCGCGGCGACCGATACGATCATCGGGCCGCTTTCCCGGTTCAATCGCGCGGCCACCCACTCTCCAAAGAGTGTCGCGATCAGAGCCACCGCCACCGAGATGGCGAGCATGCTGGCCAGATTGCGCGCGAGTCGGCGCGCCGTCGCGGGCGGAATAATCATGAGAGAACCCATGAGCAGCGCGCCCAGGAAGCGCAGCCCCAGCGCGACGGTGACTGCAAACGCAAGGAGGTACAGGAGGCTCAGGCGCCTTACGTTGATACCGGCCGTCCGCGCGATGTCGGATGAGACGAACATCAGGATCAGCCGGTCGCGCGCCAGAAGAACGAACAGGATGACGGAGCCGGCACCGACAAAGCCGGCGACCAGCTCCACCAGCGACAGCGTACTCGGAGCACCGAAGAGTGCGTCCATGAGCTCTTCGCCGGTGGTGAGCAACGCACCAACCGCCAATGCCGCCGAGAAGACGACGCCGATGATCGTCTCGGTAGCCAGACGCGTGCGACTCTCGAGCGCCCAAATGAGTACCGCGCCCGCCACTAGCGCGACGACCGCGCCGGCCAGCGGATGCACGCGTAACAGGATCGCCACGCCGATGCCGGGCACCGCCACGTGCGACAGCGCGTCGGCCGCGAGCGTCATTCGTCGCATGAGTGCGAACGAGCCGATGAGGCCAGCGGCGACCGCCATGGCGGCCGAGAGCGCGAGCGAGCTAGCGGAGATGCTCGTCATGAACGAAGAGCCCAACCGGCTCGCCGTAGACTTGGGCAAGAATCTCAGGGGTGAGCACCTGGCGGGGGATGCCGAAGCAGGTGTGGTCACGCGAGAGGCACAAGACGGTCGTGGCGAATCGCATCACCACGCTCAGATCGTGCGAGATGAGAAGCACCGTGACGCCCTCCGTCTGGAGCCGGCGCACGGTGTCGTTCCATCGCTCCTGTCCGGGCTCGTCGACGCCGGCGGTTGGTTCGTCGAGCAGCAACACCGTGGGATCGGCGAGCAGCGCCAAGGCCATGAGTAAACGCTGAAACTGGCCGCCCGAGAGCGTGCCGACCAACTTGCCCAGGATGTCCGGCGCGAGTCCGACCCGCGTAAGCGCGCGTTCGATCGCGCTCGGAGGTGCCGACGCGAGGCGCGCTCGCGCGAGGAGAAAATCGCGACCGGTCACCGGCAAGTCGCGTTCGAGATCGAGCTTCTGCGGCACATAGCCGATGCGCGTGCCCGGCGCCCATCGCACGCTGCCGGTGTGAGGAATAGCGCCGATGAGCGCTCGGAAGAGCACCGTCTTTCCCGAGCCGTTGGGCCCGATGACGGCGACGGACGACGCAAGGGGCACGGAGAAGGAGAGATCGCGGAGGATGTCGACGTCGCCCAGGCGGACGGAGAGATGGTCGACCTCAACAGCGTTGGCGGTCTTCACTGGCATCAATGCAGGCTTCTCGCATCGTGGGCGTACTCATGTTAGCAAACAACAATAGCGCTTGCCGACCGATGCCGCACAATCATTCGATACTCACTATGGCTCGTGCTCGCGCTGCTTCTCGACTTTCGCGATGGAGTAGCGTTTCGACGGATGAAGGTCTAGTGTGAGTGCGGAGATGACAATGCACGCGATGCTCCTGCGGCAACCAGCGGCGTACTCCAGCAACATGTCGCCCCTCGAGATGAGCGAAGTTACAACTCCCACGCCCGGAAATGGCGAGGTGCTGGTGCGCGTATCCGTCTGTGGAGTATGCCGCACAGACCTCGATATCGTCGAAGGACACGTCGCGGCGCCGCGCTATCCGGTCATTCCAGGACATCAGGTGATCGGCCGCGTCGCGGATGTCGGCAGCGGCGTCTCTGGCTTTCGAGAGGGCGATCGCGTCGGCATCGCCTGGATCAACTCCGCCTGCGGTCACTGCCGCTGGTGCCGCACGGCTAAGGAAAATCTCTGTCCGCAATTCCGATCGACGGGCTGTGATGTGGACGGTGGATACGCCGAGTACGCTGTCGTGCCGGCAGCATTCGCCCACGCCATACCGGACGCACTGGCCGATGCTGAAGCGGCGCCTTTGCTATGTGCGGGTGCGATCGGATGGAGATCATTGCGTCTTGCCGGCTTGTCTGACGGCGAGCGGCTGGGACTCGCTGGCTTCGGCGCCTCTGCGCATCTCGTGCTGCAGTTGGCGCGGCACCGCTATCCTGCATCCCCTGTCTACGTCTTCGCGCGAAATCCGGAGGAGCGTGCCTTCGCGCTCGAGCTCGGTGCCGCATGGGCGGGTGACACCTCGGATGCGCCGCCCGAGCAGTTGGACGCAGTCATCGATACGACGCCGGTCTGGAAGCCGATCGTCGACGTGCTCCCACGCCTTGCGCCGGGCGGCCGCCTGGTAATCAACGCCATTCGCAAATCTTCTACCGATCAGAACGAGCTGCTGCGTCTCGACTACGCAGCGCACCTGTGGATGGAGCGAGAGATCAAGAGTGTCGCGAACGTGACCCGCGAGGATGTGAGGCAAACCCTGGCGGCCGCTGCGGAAATCGGCCTGCGTCCAACAGTGGAGATGCTACCGCTGCAGCTCGCCAACCAGGCGCTTGCGCGACTCAGTGGCGCCACGCGACTGCGTGGCGCGATGGTGCTCGACGTCGCGGTTCGATGACTGATCTCCGTAAGCGGGAGATTCTTCCATTGCATGCATTCTCGGCGCGCGATCTTGGCATTGGGTGGACCGCTTGCGGTGATCATCTCAGGCGAGCTCGCGGAGTGAACCGCCGTCCAGCAAACGTCGAATGGCCGTCGCGATCAGCGGCGCCACGGAGACGATGATGGGACGCAGCTCCTTCACCGGTTCGCCGGTAATCTCGACGCTATCAGTTACGATCAGTTTCCGCACACCGGCCGAAGCAATTCTGCGTAGCGCCCCAGGCACGAGCACCGCGTGCGTCGCCGCGACCGTGATATCCGGCATCGCGTTCGCGGCCCGTAGCGTGCGAACGCATTCGACGATTGTTCCGCCGGTGGTGATCATGTCGTCGATGACGACGCACGGCCTCCCCGCGACGTCGCCAGTCACGCGGCTGATGCTCACGTGGTTGCCGCTGATCCGGTGCTTGTGGCAGATCGCGACCGGCAGTCCGAGAATGGTTGCGTATCGATCGGCGAGATGGCTCGCACCCAGGTCGGGTGAAACGATCACCGCATCGGACGGCACTCGCGCCCGCAAGGTGTCGGCGAGCACCGGGACGGCCGTGAGGTTGTCGACCGCGATCCGGAAGAATCCTTCAACTGCAGGCGTGTGAAGGTCGAGCGTGATCACATGGCCGATGCCCGCCCGTTCCATCAGGTCGGCCAGCAGGCTTCCCATGATCGGCGTGCGTCGGCCATCGCGGCGATCGGAGCGCGCGTACCCGAAGTAGGGGATCACCGCCACAATGCGCGCGGCGGCGGCCCGGCGGCATGCGTCCGCCATGGCAAGGAGCTCGATCAGGTGATCGTTGACTGGCGGCGACGTCGGCTGCAGCAGCACGACCTCGAGTCCTCGCACCGACTCGTCGATTCGCACGAACACTTCGCCGTCGGGAAAACGCTCGGTGGTGCAGGCGGCGAGCCGGATCGCAAGCGCGCGCTCCACGCGATTAGCAAGCCGAGGATTCGCCGAACCGGCAAGGAGCGCCGCTGGAAACGGTGATGGTGCGGGTCCGGCGGCAGTCCAAGCGAGTTGCCGCTCGACATTTACGGGTGTGGTCGCGACGGCCATGGCCTTCCCCTCCAGTGACTGCACAAAGCTGCGTGGTACGCTGTACTGGAAGGTGCTGGTTGCGCGGAGCATCGTCCATCAGGATTTTGCCGTTTCGGCGTCGGGGAATGGTGCAAGATTCTGTAAACGGAACACGCAGGCATTTCCCGATGCACAATTGAGGGTTTTGCTGACTGACGGCACCGTCAGTGGGCCCGATGTTCAGTGTCGGTGGTCTCTGCCGTAGAGTCGCTGCTCCCGTTGTCGGAAGAAGCGAGACATCCCATCGATCAAGAACTGGAGCGGAGGCCCGATGAAGTGGTCATGGAAGATCGGACGCGTTAGCGGAATCGATCTGCGGGTGCACGCGACATTCGCGATTCTGCTGATTTGGCTGGCGCTCCTCTACTATCAGGATACTGGTACCGCCGCGGGTGCGGCGCGCGGCGTACTCTTCACGCTCGCAATGTTTGGATCGGTCGTCCTCCACGAGCTGGGTCACGCACTCACGGCGCGCCGATTCGGGGCGTCAACCCGCGACATTACGCTGCTGCCGATCGGTGGCGTCGCGCGCCTCGAGCACATACCTACCCAGCCACACCAGGAGCTCTGGATCGCCCTTGCTGGTCCAGCTGTTACCGTCGGAATTGCGGCGGCAATTTACATCCTCTTGCGTGTGCTCGGATTGCCGGTAGGGTTCGTCGAGAAGGCGACCGCGCACGGGGAACGCGGTGCCTTTCTCGCTCAACTCATGTGGGTCAACGTCTCGCTGGTCATTTTCAATCTGCTGCCTGCGTTCCCGATGGACGGTGGTCGGGTGTTGCGCGCCGTTCTTGCGTTCCGCATGGACTACCTTCGCGCGACCGAGGTGGCAGCGCGCGTCGGCAAGTGGTTCGCGCTGCTCTTTGGAATCATCGGTCTCCTGGTCAGCCCGTTCCTTGTGTTGATCGGCTTGTTCGTCTGGCTCGCAGCCGCGAGCGAGTCAAGCGCCACACAGATGCATACTCTTCTGGGCGGCGTGAATGTCGAACGGGTGATGATTCGCGACGTCCGCACCCTTGCTGCTAGCGACACTCTCGAAGCGGCGCTCGATCACGTGCTTCAGGGCTTCCAGCATGACTTTCCGGTCGTCGAGAATGGCAAAGTCGTCGGAGTACTTACGCGCGCGGGATTGCTCGCGGGCCTGGCGCGACATGGTCGCGAGGCGCCGGTAACTGGTTCAATGGAGGCTTCGTTTCGTACCGCCAATCCAAGCGAGCTCGTGGAACACGCTATCGCGCGGCTGGGCGATTGCCCCTGCCACACGCTACCCGTGCTTAGCGACGGCCGGCTGAGCGGCGTTCTGACGCTGGAAAACGTTGGTGAGTTTGTGATGATCGAGGCGGCACTGCGCTCGTTGGCGTCACAGAAGACGTAACTTTCCCTCTAGAGGTTGAAGCATCGTGCCACAGACAGCCGAGGGCCCGGATCGTACGTCAAATCGCTCTAGAGCCGGCAAGCTTCGACCATGAGCATGCTTCAGGACCTCTACCCTGATGACTTCGCCCACTGCTACGGGTGTGGCCGACTCAACACGAACGGCCTGCACGTGAAGAGCGAGTGGACCGACGGCGAGGCCATCGCGCGGTTCAAACCCGCGCCGTATCACATGGCACTTCCGGGCTTCGTCTACGGTGGGCTGATCGCTTCCCTGACCGACTGCCATGCGATCGCCACCGCCGCGGCCGCGTCGATGGTTGCTGCGGGCGCGCTTCCGGGACGGGATCCGACGCCACGCTTCGTCACGGCGTCGCTGCACGTCGACTTTCTGCGCCCTACCCCACTCGGCCCGGAACTTCTGATTCGAGCACGCCCCGTGGAGGTCGGCAAACGCAAGGTCGTCGTGGAGCTGAGCGTCATCGCCGAGGGCGCGGAGTGTGCGCGCTCTCGCGTCGTGGCAGTGCGGGCGCCGATGACGATGGTGCGCTGAGGCGACGGCACAGAGGGGCCATGGCGCGATCTCCGCTAATCATGTCGTGGCGGTGGGGACGTGTAGTCGTCGAGGCCGCGCCGGGTCCGCTGCGAGATGCCGTGCTCTTTCCAGGCGGCGCGCGCGCGTGGGATTGGCGGGCAAGCGGAACGGGTCATCGTGCCGGCATTCAGCCCAACGCCGTTCCGGAAGCAATAGAGCGCTACAATGCCCTTGCGGCCACCGAACCCGTCGGCGCCCTCATTCACTCCACCTGCTGATCAGAAGGCGCGACGCGGCCGGCTCTCTCGCCGTCCTCTTTCCGTGCGCCGGCGTGGAGCGTAGTCCAGCCTGGAGGATCACTTGCCGGAAAGCTGTCAAAACCTGCCTCGTCGACGCGGTCGATAGTGCGCTCGACAGCGCGATCGAGCCTGGGCGAAGCAGGCTGCGAGTCGACTGGTGGGCGTAGCATGCTTCTTACCCTGTCAGCCCAAAGCGCCTGACGTCGAGCGCCGGGCACGCACGGTTGTGTTCGAGTCGAGCTTGTAATGCGAAAAGCATTCGCTCTCGCGGCCGCGAACGACGCGCCGCCGAGCGAGCGGGCCCCGGCGTTCCGTCACCACGGTGCACTGCCGCTCGCCGTCGCGGCCGTCCCAGTAGATAACGACCCAGTCGCGCATGCGATTGAGCCTGTGCGCGGTAGCGGTGTTGGAAAAGAGAGCCGTGTAGTGCCGGTCTCCGCGCGTCGTGTGCAATATGGGAAGCCAACGCTCGCCCAACGGATTGAACCGCCGAGGAGCGATCGTAGGCAGTTCCCCTGCCAGCCCGCGCTCCCTGTACTCGCGATCCACGTCGAGCAGCTCGGCGACGTCCGGCAGTGTGTCGGGTCTGCCATCTCTCCACCGCGAACGCAGACGCGTCGTCAGTGCATCACGAATTCCGGCCAGCCGTTTCGGGCCCATGCCGGAGAGACTCGCCAAGCGACCATCGTGCGCCGCGAGCTCGAGCTCTTCCAGCGATTCGATCCCGAGTCGGTCGTGGATGCGTTTGGCGAAAGTGTGTCCAATGGCAGGCACCGATGCCAGCAGCGCAACCGGATCACTCTCGCCGCGTAGCCTCTCCAGCGTGGCAAGACGTCCTGTCTCGATCAGCTGGCGCACCGCACGTGCGAGTCCGGGCCCGATTCCAGGGAGCCGGTCCAGCCCCTCGAGCCCTTCCTCATCGAGAAGCTCTCGCACAGGCCTCGCGAGACGGCGAATGGTCGCGGCGCCACCGCGCCACGCCTGTACGCGAAATTGGTTCCCACCCTGCTCCTGCAGCAGGTTCGCGACGTCTTCCAGACGCTCCGCAACATCGGCGTTCGACAGTGGCGCGGCAATTGTCGGCTCTGCATTGCTTGCGATCATTCCAGCTCCGTCATTACACCATGCTTGGCACGTCCGGATGCTCGAGGACGTCATTAGATCCTATTGTGAAATCGCGTGCTGCGGCGGCGGCGGCGAGGCTCCGCTTTTCTCCGGGATCGCCTGACACGTTGTGAGGATTGTCTCCATCAACGGCCGGCCCGACAAAGCCGTCTCGTCGCAACTCGCCACAGTGCTGCGCCACGGCATCAGCCGCTCTATCGCGTAAGTCGACCGCGGCTTTCCATCCGGTGCCGACGGCTCGGAGCGGCTCGCCGATCCAGACATGCGCGGGGCCGGGGTGTGGCAGGTGAGTGTCAGCGGGAAGTAGCCGCCGTGTTCCGCGCAGAGCAACCGGCAGGACTGGCGCCCCAGTCGCGACGGCAGCTTCGAACGCCCCGAGGCGAAACGGCCGAAGACCGCTGGCACGGGTGAAACCGCCCTCGGCGAAAAACAGAATGGCCTCTCCATTTCGTAACCGGCGCTCGATGGAGGCAGCGTCCGCGAGACTTTGCGACAAGTGCCAACGGTCGACCAAAGGATGCTCTCCCCGTCGCGAGAACGTGCCGATTAGTGGCCAGGTGAGGATCTCCGTCATGGCGACGATCACGAAGTCGATGGGCAGCGCCGCGACAAGGACGGGAGTATCCGCGTACGAAGCGTGATTCGTGACCAGAACGAGGGGCCCCTGCTTTGGAAGTTGCGCGAGCCCCTCGATCTCGATCCGGCAGCCGCTGATCACGAGCGCGATGCGAGACACGATCTTACTCAACACACGTACCGGTCGGCCAACGGGGAGCGTGTGCATGAGTATCCACACGAAGGGCCCCAACACCACCAGCGTGAGGCTCCAGGCGAGAACTAGATACGCGCACTGCGCGACCCTGAGCCCCGTGCGCACACCACTCTTCGCCGCGGCCAGCGCGATCCCCGCCGCAAGGCTCGCGCGCAGCAGCAACGGAGCGGGCCGCCTGCCGGAAATCGCTCCGGACTCGAATGCCGCGCGCGCCGCCGCGCGTCTGATCTTTCCGCTCGGCGTCTTCGGCACCGCTCCGGGCGGCACGACACGCACGACGTCCGGAGGCACGCCGACACCTGCAGCCACCTGTGCCACGATGTCACGCTCGAGGCGCTCGCGCTCCTCATGGAGGCGCGTGTGCGATTCGGCGAGCACAATCAGTCGTTCGGTGCCAGTCGAGGCGTCCGGAATCCCGAATGCTGCCACGCAACCCTTGCGAATTCCTTCGATCGAGCCGACTACTTCCTCGATCTCCTGAGGAACGAGGTTGCGACCGGCCTTGATGATCAGGTCCTTCACGCGTCCTGTGACGAACAGCTCGCCGTCGCTCATGTAGGCGAGGTCGCCGCTGTCGATCCACCCGTCCGGCAAGACCGCGCGCGCGGTCGCTGTGGGGTTACGATAGTACTGCGCCATGCACGAAGGGCCACGAAACAACACGCGTCCGACAACTCGTTCGGCGACGTCGCTACCGCTCTCGTCGGCAACCCGGACCTCGTGCTGCGGGAGTGCCTTGCCCACGGAGACGAAGCTGAGCGGCGCTGCCTCATTCAACATCGCTGGCACCGCGCGACCTTCGCGCGCGAACGCTTCTCGCGCGACACGCTCCACTCGAGGTGCTCTACCAACCGGCGGAAGACACAGGGCCACCGAGCTCTCGGCCAGTCCATACATCGGCGTCATCGCCTCTCGGCGGAAACCGAAACGTTCGAAGCGGTGGACGAACCGGTCGATCGTCGCGGCGCTTACCGGCTCCGATCCATTGGCGGCGCAACGCCAGGAGGAGAGGTCGAGTCCCTCGATGGCTTCATCGCGAATTTTTCGCACGCACAGCTCGTACGCGAAATTCGGCGCGGCCGACAGCGTCGCGCGTCGCTCGTGGATGGCCCATAGCCAGCGTTCGGGGCGCGCGAGGAATGCGAGCGGGGACATCAGCACGAGAGGAATCCCGTGAACGATCGTGTTCAACCACGTGCCGATGAGGCCCATGTCGTGGTACAAAGGCAACCAGCTCACCCCGACGTCGGTCGGCCGCAAGTCGATGCCTGCCGCGATCGCACGAATGTTCGCCAACAGGTTGAAGTGCGAGAGCAGCACGCCCTTTGGGTCCCCCGTGCTGCCGGACGTGTATTGAATCAGCGCGTAGTCGCTCCCGGTCACCTCCGGGCCATCGCCCAGCTCCGCGCCCGTGCGAAGCGCCTCGACGGTCGTGGTTGTGGAGAGAGAGCGTGCACCAGCGCGAAGCAGACGGGCGACGGGGGCAGCTTCCGGCATGGAGATCAGGAGGCGGACGTCGGCATTCGCGAGGATGCGAGATTGACGTTGGAGATACTCTTCCATTCGGTCGAGTCGCGCGGGCGGATATAACGGGACGGCGATCGCACCTGCAGTGAGAACGCCCATGAACGACTGAAGGTAGTCGAGGCTCGTCGGCAACATGATCGCGACTGGCTCTCCTCGCTTGATACCGCGTGCCGTCAATCCGGCGGCAATCCGCCTCGCTCCATCCCAGAGCTGGCCATAGGTGACAGGTTGCGTGCGTGTGTCTACACGCAGGTGAACATGGACCCGTGCCGGCTCGGCGGCCGCCCGCCTGCTCAGTGCCTCGACGAGCGTCGCGATGTCGGGGAGAGCCACGGCACTCGCGGCGGCGGGATGCACAATCGGTGGCGTCTCTGTTCGCTGGACGGCAGGGGCTTGAGACAGCGCGCGTGCGATCTCGCGTGGAGTATCGAGCATCAGAAAACGATCGCCCAACTCGCGCTGAAGGCTGCTTTCCAATCTGGTGAGGAGCTCGACTCGCTCGAGGCTACCGAGACCGATGTCACGCTCCAGCGAAGCGGTCGGAGATACAGCGCTCGCGGCGCGATCGCCGCTCAACTCGAGCGCGAGCTCGCGTACCGCGTCCATGATGCGCCGTTCGTCCTGCTCCTCGGAGGACCCCGGCGCCGAACTCACTGGTCCTAAGGTCGTCGCCATGATGATGAGGCGCCCGTGTTGCGCCCGCGGCGCGGTCACGCGCCGTATATGCTCACGGTACTCTTGCTTCAGACTCGCGTCTATAAGGGCATCCCGCGTGCTCCGTGCGGGATGCCCTGACGTTCGTTCTCTCAGGCCGCGGCCCGTTCACCCATGGTCGCGACAATCGACTCGATGGTTCGGTGCCCGGTTTTCCCCGTCGGTGTTCACTCCCGGGGTTCGGCGGGCTGAGTGCGAGTAATGCCTACACACCACTGCGAGTTTTCCTGACTGCGCTGAAAGTCGGAGGGATGTACCGTGCAGTCGCATGCTAAACTTCTCACAGCTGGTCGCGCTGGAACATTCGCTCAGAGGCACGCGCGTTCTGAGTGTATATCTCGATGGGACCGCGAGTGACCCCGCGCAACAGCGCGCGTGGCGGGTGCAGCTTGACCACAGCCTGGATGATCTGCGCGTCTGGCTGGCAGGGTCGCCGCACGCGGAGCGCGAAGACTTCGAACAATGCGTGCGCTTGCTGGACCATGAGCTCGAAGCGTTCACCGGGAACGTGGAAGCGCACGGCTGGGCCGCGTTCATAACGGCTGATCGCTTGCACGAAGCGTCGCCGCTCCCCGTTACGATGCCGACGCAGGCCGTGTGGAGCACTGGGATTAGTATGGCGCCCTACATGCGCGCGCTGAAAGAGATCCGGCCTGTCGCTATAGTGCTCGTGGACTCTAAGAGAGCGGATGTAAACCGGTATTATCGCGGCAAGATCGAGCATATCGAAACGCTGCACGCGCATCACACGGTCATGCAGCCTTCGCATATGGGTGACGCACCCCGGCCGGGTTTCCACTCGGGCACCCGCGGTGCCACCGGCCATGACGAAGCTCAAGAGAGCTTGCTGGCAGGGACGAATCGCATGCTCGCGGACGCTGCCGAGCGCGCGATGCATGTCGCGGGCGCCGAGGGATGGATCGTCACGGGTGGTATTCCGAAGGTTGGCCGACAGCTGGCGGAGAGGCTGTCTTCGCTCGCGAGAGACCGCATTCTGAATGTCGAGTCTCTTGATATCCACGCCTCGAAAGCTGATCTGGCGGAGGCGGCACGCGTGGGGGCGTCGACACTGCGCAATGCAATGGATGCGGCGCGCATCGCCGAGATCGCCGATAGCGGCGGAGCGACCGGGCTGGGCGCGCTGGGACCCGCCGCTACGAGAGAAACTCTCGATCAGCGCCGTGTACGAGACCTATTCCTGACACACCGCTATCTGGAGAACCATGCCGCAGAGGCCGAGGATGCGGTTCGATCAGCGATCGATCAAGGTGCCATGGTGGAGGAAGTGTCGGGAGCCGCCGCGGAACAGCTGGATGCGCATGGGGGCATGGCAGCGCGGCTGCGATATCGCTTGGCGTACAACGACAGCGCTACGCCATGACGAAGGACGAGACCTCGGAGAGCACACAGGACTTACAAATGAGCAGTGATAATGACGGTACCGGGTTTCTGCGCAGAATGCTGTGGATCGTGTTCGCGGTAAGCTTGGCGGGAGTCGCCTTTTCAGGAACTCTCACGTACCGGGAGCTCAGCGGAACAGCTGCCTCGTGTCCATCAGTCGGAGCACCGGGGACGATTTTCGGTCTTCCGGCGTGCGTTTTCGGCTTGGTGATGTACGCGCTCCTTGCGGTGCTCGCAGGATTTGCGCTCATGCACACGCGGCCCGGAGATGACACCCGCGCTCGTTAGCCACTTCTGGCAGGTGGCGCGATGAGCATCGACCAGCTCCCTTCCCGCACAAGCTTCCTGGTAACACTTCCGAGAATCAGGCGGGTGATGAGGTGATGTCGCTGGCTCGCAATCGTGATCAGATCGGGCGAGATCAGTGCTGCCGCAGCCATCAGCTGCGCGCCGGCATCGCCGGTGCGGCTAACGGTTTCAACCTGAATCGATTTGCCTTCACTGATCTCATCGGTAAGGTGGAGAAAGGCGTGTTCGATTCCCTCAGTCTGTACGAGAGCCGCACCCTCGTCTCCCTCTTCAACGATCGGTGTTGGCAGACTCGCGTGAACGAGGATCACGGAACCGCCCGGATCGGCCAGGTTTGCGGCGAGGTGAGCAGCTTCGCGGCTGGCGTTTCCGAAGTCGGTGGCGACCATGATTCGCCGCGGCAATCCTGATAATGCCGGACGCACGCCAAGCACTGGTACGGCTGCCCTTGCCATCACGCGAGTGGCAGTGTTCTCACCGATTGCCTGCTCGAACGCGCCGTGCCGGTGGATCCCTATCACCAGAAGCTCGGAGTCTGTTGCTTGTGTTTCCTCCGTGATACAGAGAGCTGGATCCCCCGTCACGCTTGTTACGGCCCATGGTTGAGCCATCCCCGTGGTGCTTTCAATCAACGCACGGAGGGAATGCACCTGTGCCTCGTGGAAGTCTTCCCCGAGAACGGCCTCGGCGAAAAACACCATCGAGTCAGGAGTCCCGGGAACAGGTGCCATCACCTCGGTGGCACGAATAACCGTCGGCACCGCGCCTCGTGCGGTCAGAGCATCGGTCACGCGAATCGCGGCTCGAGCATTGTCATCGTTTTTGATGGCCAGCAGGAGCTTGAATGAAGTACCGGGCCGGAAGAGGTGACGAAATCCTCGCGCGACTGACGAAGATTTTGATTCCGCGGCCGGCGTCTCAGCTGTCTGCGTTGTCATGGCTCGTTTTTGCTCCTTGCGCTACTTCGTCCGCGCAGATTGTTAGATTGGAGTTGGGGCGCTGCCCGCCCTACCACGAGGCTGCTTCACCGATGTTGCTGTGAAGGGATGCGCGTCAGCCCACGGCAGTAGTGCGACGTGCGTCAAACGCACGCGTTCGGTATCAGTCGTTGGTCGAGGCTCTTTCTTAGCTTCCGGCATCCCACAGAAATCTCCGTGAAGCGCCGAGAGGATCTCGTCTTCAGCCAACTCGGACGGAGTGCGGTGTCCGTGACGCGGAGGTCTTTCTTCGTAGAATCCCATGATCTGAATGTGCAACCGCAAGTGGTCCGCGTCCGTCGGAGATGTGCTGTTTTTTTGTGAGAGTTTTCCTCACCCGGCTCAGGAGGCGGTCGGCGATCTTCCGCGCTCCGCCCGGTCCTTGATCCCGAGAAGCATCCTGCGCTCCATGATGAAATGGGCGGGTTCGAAGCCCAGTACTCCGAGCGGCGACAGGGCAACACTCTGCAAGCTCGGCGTGCCTGGGCCACGCAGGCGGATCAGCAGCCGCGTCGTGCGCTGATCCGTAGGAACGAGCACAAATGCACCCCAGCCTTCGAGAACGATTGCGCGGCCAGGGACGATCTGAGCGACTCGCCAGCCTATCTCTTTTCCAAACACTCCCCCCATCCAATTTGGAGGGACTGAGCGCACGACCTCCCCGATGTACCGCTGTTGCCACTCGGGAACGATCCGATCGGCATTGGTGACCTGGGCGCCGATTGTGTTTTCGAGGTTCGAATAACTGTAGAACCCACCACGATCCTGGCCGATCTGTATGAGCCATGGCCAGACCGCTTCAACCGGCGCGTTGATCGTGATCGCGTGATCGATTCGGTAGTGAGCGACGGGCATGAGCTGGTCACCGGGAAGGGGCATCGCGAACTCGGCGTCAGTGGTCCCCCAACGTGAATTCCACGGACGGAGCGCGAGCACCAATGTGACGTAGATGAGAATGGCCCAGGCGATGACCGCTCGGAGGCTGCGGCCGACTCGTCCGCGGCCTCCGAGCACGGGATTGTCCGGCGGCGAGGCATCACGAGAGTAGATGACGAACACAACCGCCATGACGTCGATCGCCATCCCCACGACAAACAACCCACTCGGCGCCAGCAGGAAGAGGAGGAATGATCCCACTGCCGCGACGACGGTGAGGCCGCGCCAGTAAGGCCGAAGCGCCGCAACTCCCAACGCACCGAAACCCGCCGCCAGGAAGCCGACCATCCCGAGCTCCCACAGCGAAGTGACGATCCACCAGCGGCCCGTCTCGCTCGCCCACACCCCGACTCCGGCGTGAGCCAAGCCGTGAAACATCAGAAACGCTCCGAACAGTTTCCGCTGCGTTGATGTGAGGTCGAAAAGAGCCCGCGCACGCGCTGCGCTTCGTGGTACGAGAATGGTGGGCGCGGTCACGGATGAAACCTCTGATCGGGAGACAGCGGCAAGTTGTCAGCGCGAGATTGGATCAGGCTGGCGACGGCGCAAGAGCTTCCATCCTTGCCCCAGCAAGGCCGGAATCGCGCCAAGTGCCACGGCGATGATCCATCCTCTGGCGCTCAGGGGCGCCGTCCCCAGTGCCCGGCCCAGCGGTGGAGCGACGACGGCAAGCACCTGCAGCGCCACGGTCAGCACCACCGCGCCCAGCGCGTACCGATTGGTCAACGCGCGATGCCGGCTCACGACGTGTTGCGTGCTTCGAGCGTTGCCAAGATGGAAGATCTGCGCAAGCGCCAGCGTCGTGAAGCTGAGCGTCACTGCGCGCGCGGGCTCACCGGGCCACTCGCGCAATCCCCAGACAAGCGCCACTATCGTCAGGGCGGCGATCAGTAGCGCGTAGAGAACAGTTAGCCGCAGCATGCCGCGCGACAGCAATGGTGTTTTTGGCTCGCGCGGCGGCCGGTGCATCACCGTCGGGTCCGCGGGCTCGAGAGCCAGCGCCAGCGCTGGGAAGGTGTCCGTCACCAGGTTCAGCCAAAGGATTTGGAGAGGCGTCATCGGCAGCGGCAGGCCGGTGAGACCCGCACCGAGCAGGGCGAGGATCTCACCGAGATTGCAGCTGAAGAGATAGAACACGAACTTGCGAATGTTGTCGAAGACGACACGCCCCTCCTCGACAGCGGCCGCGATTGTCTGGAAACGGTCGTCCTCGAGCACCACGCCCGCCACTTCTTTCGCCGCGTCGGTGCCGCGACGCCCCATCGCGACGCCGATGTCGGCCTTCTTCAGTGCCGCGGCGTCGTTGATCCCGTCGCCCAGCATCGCAACGATATCGCCCCGTCGTTGCAATGCGGTGATGATCCGCAGCTTGCCCTCGGGACTGGCCCGGCTCACCACGCCGATGCCCGATGCACGACTCGTCAGCTCGTCGTCGGAGAGGCGATCGACGTCGCGGCCGTCGAGCGTCTCGTGCTCGTCTGGCACGAGGCCGACACTCTGTGCCACGGCGCGGGCAGTCGCCCGATGGTCACCGGTGAGCATCACCGTCCGGATGCCAGCGCCGCGCAACGTCGCGATCGTCTCGACGACGCCCGGAGCAGGCGGGTCGGTCATCCCCGCGAGGCCAACGAACCGAAGATCGCGCAGGGCGGGTTCATCAGCCTCCGCTACGCTGCCCATGGCGAGAGCGAAGACGCGCAGTCCGCGCGACGCCATCGTCGATGCCTGCTCGTCGACGACGCGCTGCCACTCAGAATCGAGCGCCACGTCTCTGGCGTCGCTGCCGACCCATGCGCACAGCGCGAGCACGCGGTCATGCGCGCCCTTGGCGAAGGCCACGAGGTCGCCGCTCCTGTCACGATGGAAGGTCGCCATCATCATCCGCGCACTGGAAAACGGGAGCTCACTTACTTCTGGCCAATCCCGAAGAAGTGCCGGACGAAGCAGCCCGCCCTTCCGTGCCGCAAGGAGGAGCGCCACCTCCGACGGGTCGCCCCTGCCCTCCCAGTGTTCATTGGCCCGCCGAATCTCCGCGCGGTTCGCCAGCGCGCCGATGCTCAGCGCCTCGCGTAGCCGCCGTTGGTCGGCGGACCCGAGGGGCTCGCCGCCCGCAATGAAGGCGCCACCACCGCCCGTGCCGTCGTCAGTCACCTCGACCTCGACCTTTGGAAGCCAGATTGTCGTCACCGTCTGCTGACCAGCGGTGAGCGTGCCCGTCTTGTCGGTACAGATGACCGTGACGGATCCGAGGGTCTCGACCGCAGGGAGTCTGCGCGTCAGCGCATGACGGCGTGCCATACGGCGTGTCGCGATGGCCATTGTCATCGTGACCACGGCGGGAAGTCCCTCGGGGACGGCCGCGATGGCGACGGCGATGCCAGTCTGAAGCACAGCGGCCAGGTAGTCGCCCCGATACAACGCCACGAGCGCCACGAGGATCCCGACCGCCACAGCCACTCCGGCAAGTCGACGGCCCAACGAATCGAGCCGCCGCTCGAGGAGAGTGGGCTCCTCGCGAATCGCGCCGACGAGTGTGCCGATCCGCCCGACCTCCGTCCGCATCCCAGTGGCGACGACCACGGCCCGCGCGACGCCGTCGGCCACGGTCGTACCTTTGTAGACCATCGTCACCCGGTCGGGTAGGGACGTGTCGGCTGCGAGTTCCGCTTCGGCGCTCTTCGCGACGGCCGTCGACTCGCCGGTGAGTGACGCCTCGACGGTCTGGAGCGCAGTCGCGACGAGCAAACGCGCGTCGGCCGGAACGGCCTGTCCGGGCTCGAGCTCGATGACGTCGCCGGTAACGAGCTCACCCGCATCCACGGCGCGTACGCCGCCTTCTCTCACCACCACGGCGCTCGGCGTGTCGAGCCGCAGCAGCGCCTCCACCGCCCGGCGCGCCCGGAGCTCAGTCGCGAAGCCGATCCCGACGTTCAAGAGAAGCACGGTGAGAATTGCCCCGGCGTCTACGACATCGGATGTCCACCAGGCGAGTACGGTCGCAACGACGAGAAGGCCGACGACGACACTCCGGGCCTGCCTGATGAGAATGCGCCACGCCGCCTCCGCGGGTGTGACGGAGAGGACATTGGGCCCATAATGCGCGAGTCGGCGAGCCGCTTCCGCTTCCGAGAGTCCGCTGGCATCGCCATCTACGGCCGACAGCACTTCGTGCGCGGGTAACGCGTGCCACGGAGGCGTGAGTGGCGCACCGCCGATCGTGCCCTTGAGCGGCCCGCCTTGTGCGCTGGACATCAGAAGCTCCCCACTTCGCAGCGCTCAGCCGTTGCCTGCAAGGGAACGTCCTCACCGAACGAGGCTTCGCGCGCGTCGTACTCTGTGAAGTACCCCTTCAGCAACTCGAAGAGATGTGAGATCCCGAGCGGACCGACGTGCAAAGCGCGGACATTTACGCGCCCGCCTGAGTCTGGGCTTCGGAGCGCTCCGGTGTGTTGTCGGTAGCTGCGCTGCGTTTCGGGTGAAACACGAGAAGAGACGTCAGCGATTTTCGCGTGACCTCGTCGGCGACAGTTCCGAACACCAACCGGCTCATTCCACCACTCCCACTCGTGGCGATGGCGATGAGATCAGCTCTCGTGCGTATCGAGTAGTCCAGAATGGCAGTTGCTATG
>JADGQV010000040.1 GCA_017881465.1 Gemmatimonadaceae bacterium | reverse complement strand
AATCACTCGATCTGAGTAGCAGGGTAAAGTTTCTCGGCTTCATTTCGGAGGAAGAGAAGGTTCATCTTCTTCGTCGCGCGTGGGCCTCGACGTTGGCGTCGCCAAAGGAAGGGTGGGGAATCAGCAACCTCGAAGCTGCGGCTTGCGGAACTCCCGTGATTGCGGCCAACTCTCCGGGCATCCGCGAATCGGTGATCGATGGCGAGACGGGGTTTCTCGTACCACCGGACGACGCTCAGGCGATGACGGCGGTGATGCGGGGACTCGTGCAGTCGCCGGATCTCGTCAATGTGCTGGGAGGCGCAGCCCGGCGCTTCGCTGGAACCTTCACCTGGGATCGCTCGGCGAATGAAACGCTCGCGCATCTGGAGGAAATCGTCGCGACATGACGCGCGTTAGCCAGAAGACAACGGAGTGGGCATGCCAGCTCCCAAGGTAACGGTCGGACAGCTACTCGACCGGCTGCGTGGATCGCTGCAGCTCGAGGAGATGCAGCCCGGTGCCGGACTCGACCGCCCCGTCGGCAACCCCGAGGTGTCGAGCCCCGGCCTGGTGCTGGCGGGCTACGTCAAGCGATTCTCGGCGGAGCGCCTCCAGGTGCTTGGTGAAACCGAGATTACCTATCTTCAGTCGCTCAGCCCCGCGGATCGCAAGAAGATTCTCGAGCTGTTCTTTTCGTTCCCCATTCCCGCCGTATTCGTGACGAAAGGGCAGCGGCTGCCCATTGGCCTCAGGGAGATAGCCAGCGCTGCTGGCGTGCCGGTCATCCGGACCAAGCTGAAAACGGCGGAGTTCTACCGGCGGATCAAGCCGGTGCTGGAGATGGAATTCGCGCCGACCGTCACGCTTCACGGCTCACTCACCGATGTGTTCGGCGTGGGGCTTTTCTTCACCGGGAAAAGTGGCATCGGCAAATCGGAATGCGTGCTCGATCTCGTCGAGCGCGGGCACCGCCTTGTCGCGGACGATCTCGTCATCACCAGCAAGCGCGGAAACGACGTCCTGATCGGCCGCGGTCACGAGCTGCAACGTCATTACATGGAAATTCGCGGCGTTGGACTGATCGATATTCCGGCGATCTTCGGGATTCGCGCTGTCCGGCAGCAGAAGCGCATTGAGGTTGTGGTTCAGCTCGAGGAGTGGCATCAGCACGCCGTCGTGGAGCGCACTGGCCTCGATATCGAGACCACAACCATCCTCGGTGTCGAGCTCCCCAAGATCACGGTATTTCTGAACCCTGGCAAAAACATCACGGTAATTGCCGAGGTCATCGCGCTGAATCACCTGCTGCGCTACTCTGGCATCAACGCCGCGGAGGCGTTCAACGAGCGGCTCGTCGGTCGCATGAAGACCGCGGCCGCGAGCAACATCCAGGCTTATCTTCAGGAAGATCATGAATGATGAAGTGGTTGGCGGCCCGGGAAAACCGCGCGCGATAGTCGTCGGCCATGGCGAGTTCGCCGGTGGATTGGTGTCCGCGGTCGGACAGATCTGCGGCCTGGCCGACAAGCTCGTCGTGCTCTCGATGATGGGCATGACCCCGGAAGACATCGAAGGCGCGATTCGCGAGCAGATTGCCCGGACGGGCGCTCGCGTGATTTTCACCGATCTCCCGGCGGGAAGCGCGACCCTTGCCGCGCGGCGCATCGTCAAGGACGACCCCGGGGTCGTCCTCGTGAGCGGAGTAAACCTCGCGACGCTGCTGGATTTCGTCTTCAACACCTCCGTCTCACCGACCGAGGCCGCTCGGGCGGCCGCCGAAAGAGGAAAGGCATCGCTGATCGTGGTCGGGCGCTGATGGGAATTCACCTCTACCGCATCGACGACCGTCTCATTCACGGCCAAGTCGTCGTCGGTTGGGGCCAGCCTCTCAATATTCGCTTTCTGGTTCTCGTCGATGACCTGGTCGCATCGAGTGACTGGGAGAAAGAGCTCTATCGAATGGCCATTCCGCCCGAGATGGAGATCTACTTTGCCGACGTCGGCAGCGCGATCCGGGATCACGCGCGGTACGCGGCCGACCCACGCCCCGGACTTCTCATCACCAGCGACATCGCCAGCATGCACCGCCTCGTCAATGGCGTGAAGGCGATCGGCAGCGTCAATCTGGGCGGCATCCACCATCGCGCCGGCCGCGCCGAGAAGCTTCGTTACATCTTTCTCACGCCCGACGAAGAACGGCAGCTGCGCGAGCTCGAAGCGGCGGGCATCGAGGTGACGGCGCAGGATGTCCCGTCAGCGCGCGCGGTTCCGCTCGCCGAAGTGCTCGAGGGAGAGTCACGGTGAGCCTGCTCGAGGCGCTTCCGATCGCGCTGCTTGGCGCGCTGCTGGGGCTCGACGTCGTGAGCTTCCCCCAGGCGATGATATCGCGGCCAATCGTTTCGGCGACACTGGCGGGGGCGTTCATCGGCCACCCAGCGGCTGGCCTCCTCATCGGGGTGGTGCTGGAGATGATCGCGCTCGACACTCTTCCATTTGGCGCTTCGCGCTACCCGGAATGGGGATCGGCGGGCGTCGTCGGAGGCGCGCTATTCGCAGCGCAGCCGCCAGGTATGCCAGGCGCGCTTCCGGCGTCGCTGCTTGCCGCTCTCCTCACCGCGAGCATCAGCGGGTGGAGCATGGTCTTGCTCCGGCGATTAATCGCGGCGCGGCTCGAGCAAACGCGGAACAGGATCGAGGAAGGATCGCGGAACGCGCTGCTCTCGCTCCACCTGTCCGGCATGTCGATGGATCTGTTGCGCGGCGGTCTCGTGACGATTACTGCCATGATGATCTTCGCCCCGCTGGTTCGTGCGATAGTAGCGATCTGGGGGACCGATTCGGCACCATCGCGCGCGGTCGTAGTGGTCATTGCCGCGATCGTCGCGGGCGGAGCGCTCTGGAAAGTCTTCCATTCTGTTCGACACGTGCTCTGGTTCTTTCTCGCCGGTCTTCTTGTGTGGATCGGGTTGCTGGTGACGAGATGACTGCCCCAACAAGTCGAGCGGTGGACCTGCCCGTGCGCGTCAAGCTCGCGATGCATTTCCGCCTCCTCGCTCTACAGGGATCGTGGAACTACGAGACGCTGAATGGGACCGGAATCGGCTTCGCCATGGAGCCAGCGCTCAGATATTTGCCGGGAGGAATTGACGGACCTGCGTATCGCGCTGCGCTGGCGCGCGAATCGCGCTACTTCAACGCGCATCCGTATCTGGCCGGGATCGGCGTGGGCGCTCTGGTCCGGGCCGAGCTCGACGGAGTAGATCCCGCGAGAATCGAACGCTTTCGAACGGCTCTGGCTGGGCCTCTCGGAAGCGTCGGTGACCGGCTCGTGTGGGCGAGCTGGCTGCCGTTCTGCTCGCTCGTCGCGATCGGAGTCTACGGCGCCGGCGGCTCGCCAATGGGGGTCGTTGGTACATTTCTGTTGCTGTACAACGCGGGTCATATTCTTCTCAGGGCATGGGGACTTCGGATTGGCCTCTCGCGCGGTTTGAACGTCGCCTCGGCGCTCGGAAGTCCAGTGTTACGGCAGGGGCCGCAGTACATCGGATACGCCGCCGCGCTGGTGGCCGGCGTAGCGCTGCCGCTGGCGCTGCAGCGTGTGGCGGGTCCGGGCCGCGGCCTCGCGGGTGGCATCATCGGGGCGGCGTTGATTGGAATCCTGCTTCTCGCGCGGCTCCGGGAGCACGCGGAAGGCTGGCGTATCGCTCTTGGAGTTCTCGCGATTTTCGTTCTCTACTCGGTTCTGACCTGATGCCTGAGCGCGAAGTAAAAATCCTGAACAAGCTGGGTATACACGCTCGCCCTGCCGCCGAGATCGTGAAGGCGGCGGGGAAATTCAAGAGCAGCATCACCATCGTGCGCGATGATCTCGAGGTGAATGCCAAGAGCATCATGGGCGTGATGATGCTCGCGGCGGAATGCGGCGCCACGATAGTCCTCCGGGCGATCGGCGACGACGCGGAAGCCGCGCTGGATGCGCTTTCGGCCGTGATCGCGAACAAGTTCGGAGAGAGCTGAGTGGCAAAGGGAATCGCGGGCACGCCGGCTTCTCCGGGAATCGTGGACGGACTCGTCCACCTTCTCCGGTGGGAAGTTCCGGACGTGCGGCACCGCATCATTCCCGACGAAGCGGTACCCGGCGAGATCAAGCGCTTCCACGCGGGGCTGGAACAGGCGAGCGAGAGACTTCACCACGTGCGCGCGCGCGCCGAGAAGCACGCCGGGCCCGAGGAAGCCGCGATCTTCGATGTCCAACTCTCGATTCTCCAGGACGGCGAGCTCCTGCGACAGGTCGAGGAGCTGATAACGCAGAACCTCGGCGCGGAAAAAGCATTCGATCTCGTTCTGTTCGAGTGGCGCCAGCAATTCGCGAGTCACGCGCGGCCGCTGCTGCGTGAAAGAGTCGGCGATCTGATCGACGTGCACATCAGAGTGCTCTCGATCCTGCTCGGCCTGCCGGATCACGATCCGATCGATCTGCCCAAGGGATCCAACAGAATCCTCGTCACGCACGATCTCACGCCGAGCCTCACCGTGCAGCTGGATCGCGAAGCGATAATCGGCATTGCGACCGACGCGGGCACGCGTACGTCGCACGTCGCGATTCTCGCGCGGTCGCTGGGCTTGCCGGCGGTCGTCGGACTTAGAGACGCAACCGAGCGGCTGTCCGGGAACGAGCACGTGATTCTTGACGGGACGTCAGGCATCCTGATCATCGACCCCACGCCGTCGCAGATCAAGACCTACCGGGAGCGCCGCGCCATAGAGGCTCTGGAGGACAAGGAGCTCCAGGCGCTCGCGGCCGCCGACTCGATCACCCTGGACGGTCACTGGGTGACGCTGCGGGCCAACGTCGACCTTCCGGAAGAGGCTGATTTCGCGGCGCACAGCGGTGCTGAAGGCGTAGGCCTCATGCGCACGGAATTCCTTGTCGTGGGACGGGCGACCATGCCCGATGAGGAGGAACAGTATCGCGCTTACCGCCACGTGGTCGAGGCGTTCGGTGGACGGCCCGTAGTGATTCGCACGTTCGACGTCGGCGGCGACAAGCTCCCGATCGGCAGTTACCAGACCGATCCCAATCCATTCCTCGGCTGGCGCGCGATCAGGATGTGCCTCGACGAGCCCGAGCTGTTCAAGACGCAGCTCCGGGCGCTCCTGCGAGCGGCGATGCACGGCGACGTCAGAATCATGTTTCCGCTCGTGATCACTCTCGACGAAGTGAAACAGGCGAAGCATCTGTTGAACGAAGCTGCGGCTGAGCTGGACTTGAGGGGAGTGCAGTACAGGCACGACATTCCCCTCGGAGTCATGGTTGAGACGCCGGCCGCCGCGCTCTCCGTGCACACGCTCGTCGATGACGTGTCGTTCCTCAGCATCGGTACGAACGATCTGGTTCAGTACACGCTCGCCGTTGACCGAGGCAACGCAAACCTCGCCTCGCGCTTTACCCCGCTCCACCCCGCCGTATTGACGCTGATCAAGCGGATCGTCGATGTCGGCGTTGCTCATCGTCTCGAGGTCGCTGTCTGCGGCGAGATGGCATCTCAGCCGCTCATGGCGTTCGCCTTGATAGGGTTGGGCGTCCGGTGTCTGAGCGTTGCGGGGAGGGCGGTCCCCCTGGTCAAGCGCATCGTTCGCGGCGTGAGCGTCGCCGTTGCCGCCGAAGCAGCGAATGCCGCGCTCGAGTCCCGGACCGCCCGCGAGGCCGAAGGCGAGCTGCGGCGCCGGCTGATGACGGCGTTTGGAGACGCACCATTTTTGCGCGATGGGTTGCCCGGCTTCGTCGATGGAAATATCTTCGAAGGCTCCGGTGGGCTTAAGACATCCTCGGCGCACGAATAGTACGGCGTGCGACCGTTGCCACCTTTCATCCTCATATCCCCCAGAGGAATTTCGTGCTCGATCGACATCTCTTCACATCCGAATCCGTAACCGAAGGCCATCCTGACAAGGTCGCGGACGCGATTTCGGACGCCATCCTCGACGCAATACTGACAGATGATCCCCAGGCGCGCGTCGCCTGCGAGACACTCGTAACGACCGGACTCGCCTGCGTCGCGGGTGAGATCACCACCAAGACGTACGTCAACGTTCCCGAGATCGTGAGATCCACCATCGACCGGATCGGCTACAACGACGCCAGCATGGGTTTCGACTCGAAAACGTGCGCCGTGATCAGCACCATCGACAAGCAGTCCCCCGACATCGCGCAGGGCGTGGATCATGGCGGCGCCGGCGATCAAGGCATGATGTTCGGCTACGCCAGCGATGAGACGGAAGAGCTGATGCCGATGCCGATCCAGCTCGCGCACCGTCTCACCGAGCGCCTCGCCGAATTCCGCCGCTCGAAAGACGGAAAGTGGGTTCGGCCCGACGGCAAGGCGCAGGTTACGGTTCTCTATGAGGACGCTCTTCCGATCGGTGTCGAGACCGTCGTCGTCTCGACGCAGCACTCGGAGGACATCTCCACCAAGAAGCTCCGCGAGGCGATCATAGCCGAAGTCATCGAGCCGGTGATCCCGAAAGAGCTGCGCGACAAGACCATCAAGTTCCACATCAATCCAACCGGACGCTTCGTCATCGGAGGTCCGCAGGGCGACGCCGGCCTCACCGGGCGCAAGATCATCGTCGACACGTATGGTGGCATGGGGCGCCACGGCGGCGGCGCGTTCAGCGGCAAGGATCCATCGAAGGTTGATCGCTCCGCCTGCTACGCGGCGCGGTGGGTCGCCAAGAACATCGTTGGCGCCAAACTCGCTCGGCGCTGCGAAGTGCAGGTCGCCTACGCCATCGGAGTCGCGGAGCCTGTGTCGGTCAACGTGGATACGTTCGGCACCAACACCGTCCCCGAGACCGCGATCCTTAAGGCGATCCTCAAGGTCTTCGATCTCACGCCAAAGGGTATAATCAGCGCTCTGGATCTGAGGAAACCGATCTACAGCCCGACGTCGTCGTACGGACACTTCGGCCGCACTCCGAAGAAGAACGGGAAGGGCATGCTCTTTACGTGGGAGCGCCTGGATCGCGTGTCGGAGCTGCGGAAGGCCGTGGAAGGACGGTAGCAGCGTTCCGCGGCGAATGGTGTAAGAAAAGCTGGCCGCCCCTGGTGGCCAGCTTTTCCACTTTCCGGCCACAACGTTAATTTCATTTGATGCAACTCGTCGAAGTCGAAGTGATGCGCCTTGGTCTCGACCGCTCCACCAACTCCTACGTTGTGATCCTTCAGGAGAAGGGCGGTGCTCGGCTGCTTCCGATCTGGATCGGGCAGCCGGAGGCGGAATCCATCGTGATAGAGATGAACAAGCTCAAGCGCGAGCGGCCGCTCACTCACGACCTCTGCAAGAATCTCATCATCGGCATGGGGGGCACTCTGCGCCGCGTCAACATTACGAAGGTCGAGAACCGCACTTTCTACGCGGAGCTTCACATCGCGCGCGAATCCGGCGCCGTGCACATAGACGCGCGTCCTTCCGACAGCATCGCGATTGCGCTCAGATTCGAAGCGCCGATCTTTGCCCAGGAAAGTCTCCTCACCGCGCTTCTGCTCGAGGAAGGGCAGGTGCCCCCGGAGACTCTGGCCGAGCCGTCGGACGAGATGTCTGCCGAACAGTTGAAGGAGTACCTCGAGAACCTGCGTCCCGAAGATTTTGGGAAGTTCAATATGTAACCTGGCGGTCCTGCTGCTCATGCAGGCCGCTCTCCCATCCGTTCCGCAACAGGTTTCCGGACGCATCGTGCGTCCCGGTGGCGAGCGCATGGACCCGGTGGCCGGAGCGTGGATCGTCCTGCACCGCGTAGGCCCGGACCGCGCTGGACCACTCGACTCCGTTCGATCGGACTCTCGCGGCCGCTACTCCTTCAACTATGCGCGCACTGGAAGCGAGGACGCGATTTATTTCGTCGCCGCTTCGCACGACGGCATTGCGTATTTCACTCTGCCTCTCCCCCAGGGCCGGGTGAGCGGTGACGGCGGCGAGATAACCGTCTTCGACACGACTTCGGGTCACGTCCCGATGAGCCTGCGTGGGCACCACGTGGTAGTATCGGCCGCCGACGCGAACGCGCTCAGATCGATCGTCGAGGTGTACGATCTCTCCAACGACAGCACCGTCACGCGCGTCGCAAAGGGCGAAACCCCGGCTGGTGCCACATGGCAGACTCACGTCGCTCCGGGAGCCAGTGATTTCAAAGTGAGTCAGGGCGACATCTCCGCCGCCGCGGTCTCGTATGCAAACGGTGTCGTGAGCGTCTTTGCGCCGCTTGCACCCGGAATCAAGCAGCTGTCGTTCTCCTACTCGCTCCCGGCGAAGTCATTTCCGCTCAAGCTTCCGCTCGAGACGGAGACGGGGATCTACGAGGTACTGATCGAAGAAAAGGCAGGCAGCGTTACCGGTCCCAATCTGAAGGAGATGGATCCGGTCACCGTGGACGAGCGCAACTTCCGCCGCTTCCTCGCATCGGACATGCCCCAGAACTCCGTGGCGGTGATAGATCTTCCCGCGTCTCCACCGAAGCATTCCATCGATTCGCGCTATCTCGTCGCGCTTACACTCGTGATCGGAGGCGCGATGATTCTGACGCTTGCGCAGGCGCTGAGACGTAGATAGCTTCGCCCAACAATTGATCGCGGACGGGAGCCACGGAAACCGGTTTGACGCCGGTGCGGCCCCGCCACTGTAACGGGCACCAAACGCAGACTCGTAACGCCACTGACTGCAGGAGCAGTCGGGAAGGCGAGTCCCGCGGCCCGGAGCCAGGAGACGACTTTCGTCCGCGCCACTTTCGCAGAACCTCGGGGGAGGTCCTGGTGGCGGTCAGGCGTCTTTTTGACGCGTGCTCGTTGCGGGCATTCCTCTGGGAGGAGTGTCCGTTTTGTTTTTTCGCTCGCGATCATTTCTGTGCTTCTTCTTCTCCTCACTCGCGCTTGCCGCGTGTGAGAAGTCGAGCCGCGATGGCGCCGCCGTGCGCGACGACTTCGGGGATCCGGTTCGGATTGGTGCCGCTCCGACGCGCATCGTTTCGCTCAACCCCGCCACCACAGAAATTCTTTTCACTCTGGGCGCGGGCTCCCGGCTCATCGGGCGCACGAAGTACGATCTCTGGCCGGATTCCGCCAAGCTGATCCCCGCTCTTGGAGACGGGATTCGTCCCAACGTCGAAGCCGTGCTCGGCACGCATCCCGATCTCGTCATCCTCTATGCGAGTCAGGACAACAGGCCAGCGGCCGAGCGGTTTCGATCGGCGGGCGTCAACACGTTGTCCCTCAAGGTTGACCACATCGCGGATTTTCGACGCACCGTCTCGCTCTTGGGCGCAATTCTCCACGACTCCGCGCGCGCCAGGATCGTTGTCGACTCTGTCCAGAGCACGCTCGACCGCGTGCAAGCGGCAACGAAAGGCAGCTCCCGACCAACGGTGTTCTGGCACATCTGGGACGCTCCGCTCATCACTATCGGCGCCGGAAGCTTCATGAACGAGCTCGTCGATATCGCCGGAGCCAGAAACGTCTACGCGGACATCAAGGGCCCGTCGGGGGAGATCTCGCTCGAGGACGTCGCTCGGCGCGATCCTGATTTCATTCTGGCGGGACCAATCGGCGCAAGGCAGATCGAATCCGACTCTCGCTGGCGCATCGTCCGCGCTGCTCGAGACAGGAAGATCTTCGTCGTTGATACGCTGCTCGTGGCGCGCCCGTCGGTGCGGCTGGGAGAGGCCGCCATCTCCCTCGCGAATCTCTTCCATCCCGGTACGGTTCGGTGACGCGGTTTCGAAGCTGGTACTGGCTCATGCTCATCGTCGCGCTCCTCGTAATCGCGATGATCGCCGTCGCGCGCGGTGCCGTGTCGGTGTCGCTCGGCGGTGTGATCGACGCGCTTCGCGGACGTGGGGATCCTACTGCCATCGCCATCGTGCGCGACTTGAGACTACCGCGTGTCGTGCTCGGCGCGCTGGTCGGCGCCGGCTTGGGCGCGAGCGGTGCCGCGCTCCAGGGCGCTCTCCGCAACCCGCTGGCTGAGCCGTACCTGCTCGGCGTTTCCGGCGGCGCCGCTGTCGGGGCCGTCATTGCGTTCGCGGTGGGCGTCTCGAGCGACGCGATGATCACGCTCGCGGCGTTCGCCGGTGGAATTGCCGCTGTCTTCGTCGCGCTCGCCGTCGCGCGAATCGGTGGGAGAAGCACGCGAGCCGACGTGCGGACTCTGCTCATAGCCGGCGTGATCGTCGGCGCGTTCGCGAATGCTGCGATCATGGTGGCGCTCGCGCGCGCGGAGCCCAATACAATGCGCGGCGCGCTCTGGTGGATGATGGGCTCGGCGGCTGATGCGACCTGGAGGCGTGTCGCGTGGCTCGCGGCGAGCATACTCCTCGCCGGAGGAGCGCTCGTCTACTGGGCGCGAGAGATCGACGTTCTCTCTCTCGGAGAGGACACGGCGGCCTCCCTCGGCGTCGATGCGGAACGATCCGGACGACGAGTTTTCCTTCTCGCCGCGCTCCTCGCTGCCGCGACGGTCTCCGCCGCCGGACTCATAGGATTCGTCGGGCTCGTCGTCCCCCACATCGCGAGGCGAATGGGGCTGCGTGCTCACCGCCCCCTCGTCATCGCGGCGGGGCTGATCGGCGCCACGCTCGTCGTCGCCGCGGATCTCGCCGCGCGCACCATCGCGGCGCCGACCGAGCTTCCACTCGGCGCAATCACGGCCCTGCTCGGCGTTCCGTTCTTTCTCGTACAGCTCCGGCGAACCTCATGATCGAGCTCAAGGACCTTGTCGTCTCGTATCCCGGCGCGCGACTGAACGCTGTCGACGGTGTCAGCTTCGTCAGCGCGCGCGGCAAGCTCACCGCGCTCGCCGGACCGAACGGGTCTGGCAAGAGCTCGATCGTGAAAGCGCTGCTTCGGCGCGCTGACATCCCGCGCGGATCGGCCGCGATTGACGGCCGAGATGTGCGGTCACTCTCGTATGCCGAGCTGGCGCGGAGCGTCGCGGTCGTTCCGCAGCGGGAAGAGGCCGCGTTTCCGGTCCAGGTGCGCGAGTACGTCTTTCTCGGACGTTATCCACACCTCGGACTCTGGCGCGCGCCCTCGAACGAGGACGAGCTCGCGGTGGACGAAGCTCTGTCGCAGGCCGGCGTCGAGGATCTCGCCGGCCGCGACACCGATGCGCTTTCCGGCGGCGAGTGGCAGCGCGTCCGCATCGCCCGCGCGCTGGCGCAGAAGTGTCCCGCTCTCGTCCTGGACGAGCCGACGACATTCCTCGACGTCGCGCACGAAATGGCGATCTTCGAGCTGATGTCTTCGCTCGCCCGCTCGGGCTTGGCAGTGCTCCTCGTCAGCCACCAGCTCAATCTCGTTGCACGATTCGCCGACACGATCGTGCTGCTGGACCGCGGAAAGGTGGCGACGAGCGGCTCGCCGACCGAGGTCATGCGAGCCGACAGGCTCGAATCGATTTACGGGTGGCCTGTCGTGGTCACACGCGATCCCGCTGTAGGTGCGCCGGTCCTCGTTCCGCTGCGGCGTCCATTTCAACTTTGACTCATGCATCGACGACTTTTCACCCACTAGAACCATGAACAGCAAATCACTATTGGTTGCTCTAACCTGTGCACTCTCCGCGACTGTTAGCCGCAATGCTCTCGCTCAGGCTGGCGACACGGCACAGCTCGGAACGGTCGTCGTGTCCGCATCCAAGGTCCCGAGACCCGTAGCGACTCTTTCGCAGGCCGTGACCGTCCTTTCCGGCGACGATCTGCGCGCGCGAGGCGTTATCCGAGTGTCGGACGCGCTTCGCGAAGTCCCCGGCGCATCGCTCGTTCAGAGCGGCTCCTATGGTGCGGTGACATCGCTCTTCCTGCGCGGTGGCGAAAGTCGCTACACCAAGGTGCTCATCGATGGAGTGCCGGTGAATGCGCCGGGTGGCTTTTTCGATTTCAGCCATCTCACTACGGACAACATTGATCGTATCGAGATTGTGAGAGGCCCCGCCAGCGTTCTCTACGGCGCCGACGCGGTGACGGGCATCGTGCAGATTTTCACGCGGCGGGGCTCGGAACAGCGCCGTGCATCGCTCGGTGCGCGAGGCGGCACGTACCACTCCCTCGACTTCGACGGCGACGCGGTGGGCTCCGGCCCGCTGGGAGGATTCTCTGTTGGCGCCGCGCATCATTCCACCGACGGCATCATTCCCTTCAACAACCAGTACCGAAACGGAACACTGAGCACCGCGCTGACTCTCGCTCAGGGCGCGGCAGGGGACGCAAGAATCACCGCGAGATACACCGCCGCCGAGTTCCACTACCCCACCGATTTCACCGGACAACCGGTAGACAGCAATTCGTATCGCGTCCAACATCGCCTGACGGTCGGACTCGATGCTGGCCGCAACATCAGCACGAACGTCCAGGCCCGATTGCTGGCGGGCAGCAATGACGTCTCGGATCTCACCGAGGACATCGCGGTTCCATTCGGCGCGACCACGCCGCAACACTCGGCGTTCAGATCTCGCGGCTATCGCAGGAATGTCGAAGGACGACTCGCTCTCTCCCTGCCTTCCGACGCCACGGTTACCGTGGGTGGGACGTACGAAAAAGAACACGAGAACAGCTCCAGCGGCTCCGGCGACGTAGGTGCACCGACGAGCCAGACGGATTCTTTCGACGCGTCGCGTCACAACCTCGCCTACTACTCCGAGCTGCTGGGAAATCTCACCGATCGCTTCTCCTACACTGTGGCCGGCCGCGTCGATGACAACTCCGACTACCGTCGGTTCGCCACCTACCGGCTCGGCGCGAACGCGGCCGTCGTTCCGGCGCTGAGAATTCGTGCCTCGCTCAGCACGGCGTTCAACGCGCCCGCGTTCAACCAACTCCTCCCAACTCTATTTACAATCGGCAGCCCGGATCTGCGACCCGAGCGAATCCGGTCAGCCGAGATCGGATTGGCGACCAATTTTCATCCCGATCGCGTTCGATTCAGCGCGAGCTATTTCACACAGCGCTTCTCCGATCTGATCCAGTTCGTGAACGGTGGCCCGCCGGCGTTCCTGGGCAGCTACGCCAACCTCACCGGCGCGAGCTCCAACGGCTACGAGGCTGAGCTACAGCTCACGCCCGTGACAAATTGGAGGGGGACCGCGAGCTACACTATCGTCAATCCGCGCGTCACAGAGGTCGATCCCGCATATCAGGGGGGCGATCACGTCGGCGATGAGCTGATTCGCCGGCCAACCCATTCGGGAAGCCTTGTTTTGTCGCACTCCCGCCCCTCGGGCATGAGTCTGGGCACCGCCGTGAGCTACGTCGGAAAGAGACCCGACACCGACTTCTCTCAATTCCCGTCGCCACGAGTGACGCTGCCTGCCTATACAAAGGTGGACCTGTCGGCCGAGTATCCGCTCACCGGTCTCAGGCGCGGCGGGCTCACGCTCAATGCGCGGATGGATAACGTGTTCGACAAGCGTTACGAGGATGTTCTCCACTTCGCCTCACCGAGACGGACCATTCTCATTGGGGGGCGAGCTTCTGCGCTCTTTTAGCGCGCGGTCAGCTCCAGACCGCGTGTTACATTCTCTCCATGCCGCTCCTCGCCACGGAGGCGATCGTCCTCCACGCCTTCGACTACCTCGAAAGCTCGCGGATCATCCGCCTGCTGACGAGAGAGGCGGGTGTGCAATCCGTGTTGGCGAGGGGAGCGCGGAAATCGCGCGGCCGGTACGGCACGGCGCTCGATCTCTTCGCCGAAGGATCGGCGCAGCTCTATGTCAAACCGAATCGTGAGCTCCACAACCTCGCCAGCTTCGAGATTTCGCGCACGCGTGGCGAGCTGGCGGAAGATATCGGCCGCTTTACGGCCGCGTCCGCGATCGCCGAGCTCGCGCTCCGCTTCGCCGGAGAGGCCGAAAATCCCCAACTATATGATACCATAGCGGACGCGCTCGACCGGATCGCGCGCTCCGCGCCCGAGCGTACGATCGAGGATGGCCTCGCCGGCTGCTGGCGCGTCGTCTCCGTTCTTGGCTTCACCCCGGAGCTCTCCAGTTGCGCGCTGTGTCACACTCCGCTCCGCGATGCCGACGACACGATGTTCTCACATTCGTCGGGAGGAATCGTCTGTCCGGCGTGCAGCAAGCTGGCGCCGGACGGACGGAGAATTCCGTCGCCGGCGCGCGCGGCCATACGCCACTGGCTCGAGGGTGACGACTCCGTTCACCTCACCGACGCGGAAGCACGCTCGCACCAGCGACTGCTGCGCGAATTCCTCGGCGCGCACCTCGCCGACGACCGTCCTCTCCGGGCGTTCGCCGTCTGGGAGCACGAGCGCTGGAGCGCGGCGTGATTATCGGCACCGCGGGCCACATCGATCATGGCAAGACCGCGCTCGTCAAGGCTCTGACCGGTGTCGATGCCGACCGCCTGCCCGAAGAAAAGCGTCGCGGAATCACGATCGATCTTGGATTTGCGCCACTTTCGCTTGAGGGCGTGGGCACCGTTGGAGTAATCGATGTTCCGGGCCACGAAGACTTCGTGCGCAGCATGCTGGTTGGCGCCAGCGGGATCGACCTCGGTCTACTCGTTGTAGCGGCGGACGAAGGAGTGATGCCGCAGACGCGCGAGCATCTGCTGATCCTCGAGCTGCTGAGAATTCCGCAAATCGTCGTAGCAGTCACGAAATGCGATCTCGTTGAGGACGAGTGGCTCGGACTGGTGCGAAGCGATGTCCTTGCCTTGTTCGACGAATCCCCATTACCGACCCCACGTGTCGTGAGCTGCTCGAGCCGCACACTTGCCGGCCTGGACGAGTTACGCGGGGTCCTGAGTGAACGACTTGCGAACGGGAAACCGCGGGGCAGCGACGACCTGTTCCGGATGCCGGTCGATCGCGCGTTCACCATAAAAGGAACGGGCACTGTCGTGACGGGGACGGTGTGGAGCGGCGAGCTGCCCATTGATGCGAGCGTTTTCGTTCTTCCGTCCGGCAAGCCGGCGAGAGCGAGAAGAATCGAGCAGCACGGAAAGTCCGCGGACGTTGCTCGGGCGGGAGGTCGCGCCGCCATCGCGCTGGCTGGGCTCGATGTCAGCGATGTGTCGCGCGGCTCTGTCCTCGTCCGCGATGAACACTGGCAGCCGACTTCGCTCTTCGAGGCGGTGGTCACCCTCGAACCTGCCATGGTGGCAACCCTGACCCCGCGTACTCGACTGCGGCTTCATGCCGGCGCGTCCGAAGTTGGCGCGCGGCTGGTGTCGGCCGCCCCAGAGCCCGGAGCCAGCGCGGCGGCGCTGATGCGAGTCACGACCGATGCTCCGCTCGTCATCCGAGGCGGCGACAGATTTGTCCTGCGACTTCCTGCACCGGTTCGGACAATCGGAGGCGGTGTCGTGATCGACCCATATGCGCGTCGCCGGCCGTTGCCACGCCCCTCGAGTGAGGAGATGGACAAACTGTCGGCGGAGAGCGCGACACGGCTGGGATACATGCTGGAGGCGGAGTCCGCGCGCGGCGTTCGCGCCCAGGACATTCCGGTGCGGGCCGGCTGCGCCCCTGCTCGGGTGCAAAGCCTCATCGAGCAGACCGGCGCCTGGACCGGAGCGCACAACCTTTTCACGCCCTTTGCTGTCGAACAAGCAATGGCAAGCGTAAGGCGAATAATCGCGGAGTACGAGATAACTTCTCCACTGTCCCTCGGCGTCCCGGCGCGGACGCTTAGGGAAGGCCTTCGCGTTGACGAGGAATTGGCCGACATCTCCATTCGCGAGATGGAGCGAGCCGGGGAAATAGAGTCCCAGGGACCCCTGGTGCGCAAAACTGGTTGGGTGCCTTCCCCCAGCGAGCGCGATGTAGAAGCGAGCAACCACTTGGTGCATGATATTTGCGCTGGGACCCAGGAGCCGCCGAGCGTGGGAGAGCTAGTCACACGCTATGGTAGCTCGGTTCCTGCCCTGCTTCGATTTCTGGAGTGGCAGGGGCGAATCGTCCAGGTGGAGACGGATCGCTACTATGACCGGAGCACGCTCGACGCAATGATCGCGCGGCTCAGGGCGAAGCTGGTGCCGGGACAGTTCTATGTGCCTGCCCAGCTTCGAGATGTGCTCGGGTTCTCGAGAAAGTACCTCATCCCTTTTCTGGAGTTTTGTGATCGAAACGGCATCACGGAAAGACGAGGGGAAGGCCGGATTCTGCGCCAAACAGATGGAATTCTGCTTGACACTTCCCGAGCTCATTCGTAAGTTCGCCTTAGATGAACAAATGTCCACCTTGGTAGGAGTTAGCGTCTAGAGACCCTCTTTCGTCAGCATTTGGAGACAACATGAAGCACCTGTGGCGGGCGCTGTTGGTAGTGCTCGTACTCGGCGCGTTCATGCCAAGTCGTTCGGCGGCCCAGGGAATTTCACCCCAGACCGGCGGAGGACAAGGCGCCGGGTTGCAACTGGGACAAAACTTTCCGAACCCAGTCAATCAGGACACACGGATTCCGTTCGTCATCGGAGACGCACAGGGATGCACGGATTCCGGACGTCAGCACCGCGTAAGTCTGCGGATCTATAACCTTCTGGCCCAGCAGGTTGCTGTGCCGGTTCTGCAGGGCGGTGTGGGGAATGTCGCCGGCGGCGAGCCGCTGGAAAGTCTGCTATTAACGTGTGGCGAGTACCTGGTGTATTGGGATGGCAAGTACTCGCAGACGGGCGATGACGCAGCATCGGGGATCTACCTCTATCGGCTAGAGGTTGATGGCAAGGTCCTCGTCAAGAAGATGATCGTCAGAAAGTAGGCATCTGACTTTTTTGAGACGCGTCCTGGCAGAACCGGGGCGCGTTTCTTTTCTTTTGTACCCGAAGTGTGCCAGGTTGGCGGGTTTTATCGGCACCGGCGTTGCACCGTTATAACGGACTCGCGGCGTTCTCCCCCAGGCAGACAATGATCAATCCAGACCGCCTCACCGTAAAAGCGACCGAAGCCCTCAACGAAGCGGTGGACCTCGCGCGCCGCGCCGGCAATCCTCTCGTCTACGACCTGCATCTGCTGTTGGCGCTCCTCTCCCAGGACGAGGGCATCGTCGTCCCCATCCTACAGAAGCTCGGCGTCAGCGTCACGCAGCTGCGCGAAGCGGTTGGTCGCGAGATGGCGCGCTACCCGAAGCAGTCGAATGCGCAGCCGACGCTCTCACGCGAGCTCAACCAGGTATTCGACAAGGCGGAAGCGGACGCGCAAAAGCTGGGCGACGAGTTCGTTTCGACCGAGCATTTCCTTCTTGCGCTCTCCGACGTGAAGGGGACCGAGAGCAGGAATCTTCTCAACGGCGTCGGCGCGACACACGACGCGCTGCTGGAGGCGCTCCAAACGGTCCGCGGCTCGCACCGCGTCACCGACCAGACTCCGGAGAACCAATACCAGGCGCTACAGCGCTACACGCGAGACCTGACCGATGCGGCACGCAAAGGGAAGCTCGATCCGGTAATCGGACGCGACGAAGAAATCCGCCGCGTCATTCAGGTGCTCTCGCGCCGCACGAAGAACAACCCCGTTCTCATCGGCGAGCCGGGTGTCGGCAAGACGGCGATCGCCGAAGGCCTCGCGCAGCGCATCATTAACGGCGACGTTCCCGAGGGTCTGAAGAACAAGAGATTTCTCTCCCTCGACCTCGGCGCGCTGATCGCCGGCGCAAAATTTCGCGGTGAGTTCGAAGAGCGGCTCAAGGCTGTGCTGAAAGAAGTCACCGAGGGGGAAGGGCAGTTCATCATGTTCATCGATGAAATACACAATCTTGTCGGCGCCGGCAAAGCCGAGGGATCGATGGACGCGGGTAACATGCTCAAGCCGATGCTCGCCCGCGGTGAGCTTCGCGTAGTGGGAGCTACGACTCTTGACGAATATCGGAAGCACGTCGAAAAAGACGCGGCACTCGAGCGCCGCTTCCAGCCCGTCTACGTCGGTGAGCCGTCGGTCGAAAGCACGATCGCGATTCTGCGCGGACTCAAGGAGAGGTACGAGTCGCATCATGGCGTTCGCATTACCGACGGCGCGATCGTCGCCGCCGCGACGCTCTCCAATCGTTATATCGGCGATCGCTTCCTCCCCGACAAGGCAATCGATCTGATCGACGAAGCGGCGTCGCGGCTGCGCATCGAGATCGACTCGATGCCGCAGGAGATCGACGAAGTCGAGCGGCGCATCACGCAGCTCGAAATCGAGCGGCAGGCCTTGCAGAAGGAGAAGGACAAGGAATCGCGCGAGCGGCTCAAGGCGCTGGAGCGGGAGCTGGCGGAGCTGCGCGAGAAGTCCGCCGGCATGAAGGCGCAGTGGCAGCAGGAGAAAGAGACACTCGGCGCCGTCGGGAAGATCAACCAGCAGCTCGAGCAAGCGCGCATAGAAGCGGAGCGGGCGACTCGCGCCGGCGATCTGCAAAAGGCGGCCGAGATCACCTACGGCCAGATACCTCAGCTCGAACGGCAGATGAAGGAAGCCGAGCAGAAGCTCGCCAGCAAGCAGGCTGGTGGCGCGCGTTTCCTCAAGGAGGAAGTGACCGCCGAGGATGTCGCGGACATCGTCTCCCACTGGACGGGAATTCCGGTGTCGAGGATGATGGAGGGCGAGCGCGAGCGGCTGACGAAGCTGGAGCACGAGTTGGCGAAGCGGGTCATCGGGCAGGAAGAAGCGGTCAGCGCCGTCGCCAATGCCGTTCGTCGCTCGCGCGCCGGACTGCAGGATCCCAATCGCCCGATCGGCTCATTCATCTTCCTCGGACCCACCGGGGTCGGGAAGACCGAAACCGCGAGAGCGTTGGCGGAGTTTCTGTTCGACAACGAGCAGGCGATGGTTCGCATCGACATGTCGGAGTACATGGAGAAGCACGCCGTCGCGCGGTTGATTGGGGCGCCTCCGGGCTATATCGGATTCGAGGAGGGCGGCCAGCTCACTGAAGCTGTTCGCCGGCGCCCGTACTCGGTCGTTCTGTTCGACGAGATCGAGAAGGCGCATCCGGACGTGTTCAACATTCTACTCCAGATCCTCGACGATGGCCGACTCACCGATTCACAGGGACGCACGGTCGATTTCCGGAACAGCGTCATCATCATGACGTCGAACATCGGGAGCACCTACATCCTCGAGCACACGGGCGACGACCGCGCGGTGGTCGAGGCACAGGTGACGAACGCTCTCAGGCAGCATTTCCGCCCCGAGTTTCTCAATCGCGTCGACGACATCATCATCTTCCGTCCTCTTGGCAAAGCGGAGATCGAGCACATCATCGACCTTCAGCTCGCGAGACTCGAGAAGTTGCTGGCCGACAGAAAGCTCACCTTGGTGCTGACGCCGGCGGCGCGGGAAATCCTTGCGACCGAGGGCTACGATCCGGCGTTCGGCGCGCGTCCTCTGAAGCGGGCGATTCAGCGGTTGCTGCAGAACCCGCTCGCGCTCGCGGTCCTGGAGGGCAAGTTCAGCGAAGGCGATCACATCGCGGTCGATCGCGATCCGAAGGGAGATCTCATCTTCCGAAAGGCGAAAGAGTCAGCGCTTGCAGGCAGATAACCATCTCATCAACGCAACGCTCGGCGAAGGGGCGGGGTCGCTGGCGGCGGATGAACAGTACATCCGCAATGCGCTCGATCTCGCCCGCGAGGCGGTAAAGCGAAACGAGGTCCCGATTGGGGCAGTGGTCGTTCGCGATGGATCCATAATCGCCGCAGCGAGCAATCGAACTGTCCGGGACCAGGATCCAACGGGTCACGCCGAGCTGCTGGCGATACGCGAGGCGTCGTCGAAACTCGAGCGCTGGAGGCTGGACGACTGCACGCTTTACGTGACGCTCGAGCCATGCGCGATGTGCGCCGGGGCGATCGTGCTCTCGCGCCTGAAGCGCGTGGTGTTTGGAGCGTGGGACGAGAAAGCGGGAATGGCCGGATCGGTGGGAGATCTGCTTCGGCATCCACGGCTCAATCACCGGCCGGAAGTGAGAGCGGGCGTCCTTGCCGCGGAATGCGCGGCGCTCCTCGAGGAGTTTTTCAGACGCCAGAGAGTTGAAGAAGGTTCGGCCGCCGGGTAGTTTGCGAGGCTGCAGGACAGGTGGCCGAGTGGTTGAAGGCACCGGTCTCGAAAACCGGCATACCGGTGAACCCGGTATCGAGAGTTCGAATCTCTCCCTGTCCGTTTTTTCTCTTTTGCGTGACGCCGCTACCT
>JADGQV010000109.1 GCA_017881465.1 Gemmatimonadaceae bacterium | reverse complement strand
TGGTGAGCACTCCCATCGGCAATCTGGGAGACATGTCACATCGCGCGGTCGAGGTTCTTTCCTCGGCCGCGCTTGTCATTGCGGAGGACACGCGCCACTCGCGGCGCCTGCTCGACCACTACAGCATCGCGACGCCGGTCAGCTCATATCACGAGCACAACGAGGCGAAAGAGACGCCCAGGCTCATCGCCCGACTTCTCTCGGGTGATTCCATCGCCCTGATATCCGATGCGGGTACGCCGCTCATCTCCGACCCCGGCTCGCGCCTCGTCGCGGCCGCGCTCGGGGCCGATGTGCCGGTGGTCCCGATCCCGGGAGCGTCGTCGGTCATGGCGGCCCTCGTCGCGTCAGGGCTGCCGCTCGAGCGATTCACATTCTTTGGATTCCTGCCGCGCAAGGGAAGAGAGCGCGCGGAGCTCATAGCCGAGATCGTTGATTCCCGTGGGACCGTCGTGCTGTTCGAAGCGCCGAGTCGGGTCGCCGCCACGCTCGAATCGTTGGTCGAGGCCGGAGCCGGCGAGCGACACGCGGTCGTCGCGCGGGAGCTCACCAAGCGCTTCGAAGAGTTCAAGCGTGGCAGCGTCGCGGAGCTGGCGGGCATATACGGTAAGGCGGACCCAAAGGGCGAAGTCGTGCTGGTGATCGCGGGAGCGGAAGTGCGCACGGTCAGTGAGAGCGAGCTGAACGATGCGGCGAAGAAGCTACGCGGGTTGGGAAAGTCTCCGCGCGATGTGATGGACTACCTCGTCTCGGCCCTCGGCGCATCACGGAACTTGGCGTACAGAATCGCGCACGAGAGTGAGGCGTGAGCGCGCCGCTGGAAAACGAGTCTCGAGCAACCAAACGCCCTCTACAGGAGACCAACTGAGATGCCCGCCACAAAATTTCGCCCCGGAAAAATCGTCTGCGTCGGACGCAACTACCGCGAGCACGCAAAGGAGCTCGGAAATGAAGTTCCAAAGGAGCCGCTCATCTTCCTGAAGCCGCCCTCGAGCGTGGTCTGGGAAGGCGAAGCAATCATCCTGCCCGCGGCTTCGTCCAGGGTCGAGCACGAAGGCGAGATCGGCGTCGTCGTAGGGAAGACGTTGAAGCGGGTGTCTGAAGGTGATGCGGCTCGTGGAATCAGAGCGATCATCGCGGTCAACGACGTGACGGCTCGCGACCTACAGAAAACCGACGGACAATGGACTAGAGCCAAGGGTTTTGATACCTTTTGTCCTCTGGGAGAGGAGTCGTCAAAGCTTCCGGACCTCGACAGTCTCACCGTCGTCACGCGAGTGAACGGCGTCGAGCGACAGCGGGGAAAAAGCAGCGAGATGGTCTTCTCGATCCCATCCCTCCTCGCATACATCTCGCGCATCATGACATTGGAGCCAGGGGATCTCGTCGCAACTGGAACGCCATCGGGTGTGGGACCGCTCGCCCCTGGTGACGTCGTTGAGGTCGAGATTCCCGGTGTCAGTCGCGTGAGCAACCCCGTTCAGGAGAGCCGATAGTGCCCGCCTACACAGATCGACTGCTTAGCCTTCCCGAATATCCTCTCGCCAAGATCCCGGAACAGAAGCGCGAGCTCATCGCCCGCGGAATGGATGTCATCGATCTCGGAGCCGGCGACGCCGATCTTGCGCCGCCCCCTGCCGTGATCGAGCGAATCGCCGAAGCCGCGCGTATACCAACTATGAGCCGTTACGGGTTCGCGCTTGGCCTGGTCGAGTACCGCGAAGCTGTCGCGCGCTTCATGAAGCGGAGGTTCGGCCAGGATTTCAATCCGCTCAAGGAAATCATCCCTCTCATTGGGTCGAAGGAAGGGATCTCGCACCTCGCCTTCGCATATCTCACGAAGGGTGACTACGCCATCGTGCCCGAGCCCGGCTACAACTCGTACGTGGGCGGTACCCTTTTGGCCGAGGCGACGCCTTACAAGTACCCGCTCCGGCCTGAAAATGGATTCCTGGTCGACCTCGACAAAATTCCGGCTGAGGTTCTCAAGAAGACGAAGATCCTGTACCTCAACTATCCGAATAACCCGACCTCGGCGACCGCTCCCACGGAGTACCTCGAGGACATCGTTAGGCGCTGCAAGGAACTGGATATCCTGCTGGTGTATGACAATGCCTACTCCGAGCTCGCCTACGACGGGTACGTGCCTCCGAGCATCTTCGAGATCAAGGGTGCGCGCGATGTCGCGATCGAGTTCCACTCGATGTCCAAGACGTACAACATGACCGGTTGGCGTTGCGGGTGGGCGTGCGGTAAGCAGGAGTTCGTTGGCGCGTTGGCGAAGGTGAAGTCGTTCATCGATACCGGGACTTTTATGGCAATTCAGGCAGCCGCGGCCACGGCGCTGGACAAGTGCGCTGATTGGATTCCGACGAACGTCGCCGCCTTCAAGGAGCGGCGTGACGCGGCGGTCGAGGCGTTCTCGGCGGCCGGTTTTCCGGTCGCGAGGCCCAAGGCCACGATGTACATCTGGTGCCCGCTCCCCAAGAACATCCCTAGCGCCGTGTTCGGCGAGCGCCTGCTACAGGACGAAGGCGTGATTGTACTTCCCGGCTCGCTCTTCGGTCCGGGTGGCGAAGGATTTTTCCGGGTGTCGTTCGTCACATCTCCTGACCGCCTGCGTGAAGCAGCAACCCGCGCGGGGCGCGTTCTCAAGCGTCTGCAAGCGCAAGCTGGAGACGACGCTCGTTCGGGCCACCGTCATGAAGAGCCACAGGGGATGGCGCGAGCCTGATGATTTTCCGCCGCGTCGCGACCGAGCCCGAAGCGCCGAGGAAGGTATCTACTTCCTTCCTCGCGTCCCTCGGCGTGCACATCATCGTCGTGATCGTGTTCATGCGGATGCTGATTCTGAACACCGATTTCTCGACGAGTTCGAAGCGCCAGGCGGTCTCAGAGCAGCGTGTCGGATTCGTGAGATTGCCGCAGCCCGGCGAGAAGCCAACGCCAGGAAAGAGCGGAGGCGATGGGCGTCCCGAGAAATCGCGTGAAATTCACGTGACGCCGCCCACGTCGGTTCCTACAACTATTCCGGCTCCATCAACCGCGGTGACCAAGCCGACGGAGGAGGGCGGAACCGGTCCTCTCGTTGGTGGCGGAGGTCCGGTGCGCGGAGTTCGTCCGTCTTATTCTGACGGACGGCTCTGGAGTCCGCCATCGCCGATCATCGCGCCTCCGAAGACCGTCGCGCAGACGATCGACAGTCTCATAGCCGATGCGATTGCGCCCTACAACGATTCCGTCGCGGCGGCGGCGCAGCGACGCGATCCGACCGATTGGACGATCGAGAAGGGCGGCTACAAATGGGGAATCGACAGGCGGGCGATCCGACTTGGTCCCGTTTCGATTCCCACAGCGCTGCTCGCGATGCTGCCGCTCAACATCCAGGGGAATCCGACAACGATGGAGCGCGATCGCACCTACGCCGCCATGAATCGGGACATCACCTGGCACGCGCAGCAGGCAATCAACGACGCGGATTTCATGAAAGCCGTTCGCAGCATTCGGGAGCGAAAGGAGCGCGAACGGGCAGCCGCGCTCGCCGGTTCCTCCTCGAAGGACGGCTCCGGGGACCAGCGCCAATAGGCGCCCCAACTCCTACCCTACGAGAACTGCGCGAACCCAACGGTATTCCCGCCCGGCTCGCGCACGTATATCTCGGTGCTGCCGTAAAAAGTGTCGTGCCTCGGCTTGACCACGGGCACGCCCTCGAGAGCCTTTGCCACGGTGTCGAGATCCGCGACCGTGATGAACAGAGCGACAGAGTGTCCCATCAACTCACCCGCTGATCCGGGCTGCTCGCTGATTACGCTCGCGCGCGTCTGGTACATGATCTCGATGCCCGCCTTCTGGACGCTGGCGAATATGAGCTTTCCGTCGGGGCTGGGAACCTGATTCGTGACCTCGAACCCGAGGCGATCAGTCCAGAACTTGATGCAGGGCTCAACTGCCTCCACGATCAGTACAGGGGTCAGCTGCTTGAGCGCGGCAGTGGGCATGCCCGAGGAGTCGGTTTTCCCTTCAGCCATCGTTGCACCTCAGATTGGTACCCCACCTTAGCGAAAAAGCGGTCGGCCTGCGAGGCCGACCGCTCAAATCGTTGAGCTCGGTCCTGTTAAGACTGTATGGAGCTGGCGCTCTGATTAGCGTCGAAGCCGGGACGGAAGACTCCACAGATGACGCCGAGGATTCCGAAGTCCATGCCAGGCTGTACCGCGATATCCCGCTCCGCGAGATTGGCTGCCTCGAGCACCACCGAGCCGCCGCGTCGAGTGTATGTCTTCACGGTCGCGTCCTCTCCGAGACGGGCCGCAACGATGTCTTGGTCGCGGGGATCCTGCTTCGGGTTGACCATCACGTAGTCGCCGTCGTTGATGCACCGGCCGACCATGCTGTCACCCTTGACCTTGAGAAAGAACACCTCGTCGGAAGGGACGAACCGGCGATCGATGGTGATGAATCCCTGTCTGTGCTCGGGGAGGAGCGCCGGCTCACCGGCGTGGATTCTTCCGTAGAACGGTATGGGCTGCGTGCGAAGCGCGGCGCCAAAGCCGAGGAGATTGACGCCACGCGATCTGGCGGGGTCTCTCTCGATGTATCCCTTTTTCGCGAGTGACTGGAGCAGGTCGGAGACGGTCTTGGTCGACTTGATCTTGAACTGCTTGCCGATGTCCCGAATGCTGGGCTGGTACGTGTTCTCGGCCGTGAAGTCGAGAAGGTAGTGATATACCGAGCTCTCAATCTTTGTTAACTGCTCGGCCATCTGAGGGTCCTTGAAAGGGCAGGCCGAACCGTGGATCCGGGGGCTCGGTCAAATGACAATTTGTGTACGAAACCGTACCTGGTCAACAGTTTGTTGGGTGGTCCAAGGTTCTTACCCGTCTAGGGCCGTCAGGGCTTTGTCGATGCGTTTTAGGGAGAGGTCGCGGCCCATCTGAATCAGCATCTCGAAGATGCCGGGACTGACCATGAGGCCAGTCAACGCCACCCTGAGGGGCTGAAAGACCTTGCCGGCGGTGATCCCCCGCGACTCCGCCAGAGTTCGGAGAGAGGTCTCGAGTGGCTCGGTCTGCCAGTCCGGCACCTTGGCGAGAGCTTCCCGCGTGGCGCGCAGGAGGGCTGATGCCTCGGCCGGATCCTTCCAGCTCTTGGCGACGGCCACTGGATCGTACTCGATGTCTTCGAGGAAATAGGGGCCGGCCTGGCGCACGATGTCATCGATCGTGCGCGAACGGACGCGCAGCAGATCGAGCAGCCGCAAATACCAGTCACGCCTTTCGACCAGCTCTTCCTCGGTGGCAAGACGCGCCGTCACGATTGCGGGCGTGACGCGCGGCTCCAGCTCCTCGAGCGGAATCATGGAGAGATGCTGTCCATTCATCCATTCGAGCTTCTGCGGGTCGAAGATCGCCGCCTTTTTCTGGAGGCCGTCGACGCTAAAGAGCTCGACCATCTCGGGAATGGTCATGATCTCGCGGTCGCCGCCCGGCGACCAGCCGAGGAGCGCAAGAAAGTTCAGCAGCGCCCCGGGGAGAAGCCCGTAGTGCTGGTAATCTCCGACCGCCGTCGCGCCGTGCCGCTTGCTCAGCTTCTTTCCGTCGAGCCCGTGAATCATCGGCAGGTGCGCGAATGTCGGCAGCGACGCGCCGAGCGCGCGGTAGAGCAGAATCTGCTTTGGGGTGTTGGAGATGTGGTCGTCGCCGCGCATCACGATGGTGATCCGCATCGCGATGTCGTCGGACACGACGGCGAGGTTGTAGATCGGTGTCCCGTCCGAGCGGAGAATGACGAAGTCCTCGATGTCCTTGTTCGGGAACGCGATGCGCTCGTGGACCATGTCGTCCCACTCGGTCGTACCCTCGGGAACTCGGAAGCGAACAACGTACGGCTCTCCCGCCGCGACTCTGCGTTCCACCTCCTCGCGGGGCAGACGCTCGCAGCGTCGGTCGTACTTGAACGCTTCCTTGCGCGATTCCGCTTCGCGACGGCGCGTGTCGAGCTCCGCCGGCGTGCAGAAGCAACGATAGGCAGCTCCGCTGTCGAGGAGTTTTTTGGCATCGGCCTGATGGCGCGCGAGATTCGCACCCTGATAGACGACACCATCGTCCCAGAGGAGCCCCAGCCACTCCATCCCCTCGAAGATTGCGCGCGTACTCTCGTCGGTGCTCCGCGCCTTGTCGGTGTCTTCGATGCGGAGGAGGAACTCTCCGCCGAACTTGCGCGCGTAGAGCCAATTGAAGAGCGCCGTGCGCGCTCCTCCGACGTGGAGGTATCCGGTCGGCGAAGGAGCAAAGCGGAGCCTGGGTCTGGTGCCTGTTGTCATCAGCGATTCGAGAATGAAAAGCGGGTCCACACTGGATGCGCGGACCCGCCGAGCGGAGAGAGAGGGATTCGAACCCTCGATACGCGTTTCCACGTATGCCGGTTTAGCAAACCGGTGCCTTCAGCCTCTCGGCCATCTCTCCGGGAGAGTTTCGGAAGTTATGGACGCAGAGAGAGTTGGACAACCCTTCGCGAGACACCATGGCAATATTGGCTCGAGATCATTCTTTCAACCCGAACTGAACGGGATCCGAGATCTCAGAGGCAGAGATGCCAGTCAAGCGTCACTACCTGGAGACCGATCTTCTCACCATGCTGGCGAAATTCTTTGCGCGCGTGCATCAATTTGGAGAACGCATCGCTGGAGGGTGAAAATGATTTCCCGGAACATTCGCAGCCTCGCCAAGCTGATTCCTGCGATCGGGTTGATTGCCGCGGCCGCTTCGCCGCTTGCTGTCGTGGAGTACAAGATTCCGCGCGAGCGCGCGTTCCCGCACGATCCCGCCGTGGGTGCTGACGGAATCGTCTGGTACACGGACCAGCAGAACAGCTTCATCGGGCGGCTCGATCCGGCTACCGGAAAGATCACCGACTACCCGACGCCGACAGCCGGGTCGGGACCACATGGAATCGTCGTTGCTCCGGACGGAGGCGTGTGGTACACCGCGCAGCGGATCGCCAAGCTCGGGCGTCTCGATCCAAAGACCGGACACATCGACGAATATTCGCTCCCGGCCGCCGCGCGCGATCCGCATACGCCGCTCATTCGCAAAGGCGCCGTGTGGTTCACGGTCCAACAGAGCAACGTGTACGGCCGGTTCGACCCCCGTACTCGCGAGGCGAAGGTATGGACGGTGCCGACGAGCAATGCACTTCCATATGGGATGGTCAATGCACCCGACGGCTCGATCTGGGTTGCTCTGTTCGGAACGAACAAACTGGGGCGGATCGACGGCGAGAGTGGTGAGCTGCGCGAGATTGCGCTACCCGCGACCGGAGCGCGTCCGCGGCGCCTGGTCGTCGACGAATCCGGCATGGTCTGGTACAGCGATTTCGCCCGCGGCTATCTCGGCTCGTACAACCCGAAAAGTGGCGCGTTCAAGGAATGGCTCTCGCCTGGCGGAGCCAGCGCCGCGCCCTATGGAATCGCGATCGCGCCCGACGGTCGGATCTTCTACGACGAAGCGCGATCCGGAACGATCGTCGCGTTCGATCGAAGGACGGGGAAAACGGAGACGATCAAGATTCCGACGCCGGGGTCGATCGTTCGGAACATTTCCGTCGACAGCACGCGTAGCCGCATCTGGCTCGCGTTGAGCGGTACCAGCCGCATCGGCAAGATCGATCTCAAGTGACCACCGAGGCACCGAAATGAAACCGTCAGCACGTCTCGCATTCTTCTGCTCGTTTTTCATTGCGGCCGGCGCCGCGCAGCTGCACTCGCAGGCTGCTGACCCCGCGCCGAGCAGCTCGCTGGGTCTCCCGCCCTCCGCCACGCGCCCGGGGCGCGATCCGAATCAACCGATCGACGAAGAGTACACGCGGAAAATCCGCGAGTACACGACGGAGCCATT
>JADGQV010000039.1 GCA_017881465.1 Gemmatimonadaceae bacterium | reverse complement strand
GCCTCGAACGCGACGCGCTCGATCACCTCGGCGATGAAATCCGGCACGCGCACCTTGCCGGCGCCGCGCGCGGTCCACGCTTCCTGGTTAGTGATCGCCATGCCGAGCTCGACGGTCTCGGGATAGTGCGTGGTCACCTCGCTCCCGATGCGATCCTTGAGGGGCGTGATGATCTTGCCGCGGGCGGTGTAGTCCTCGGGGTTGGCGGTGAAGCAGATCATGACATCCAGCGGCAGCCGCACGGGATAGCCTTTGATCTGGACGTCGCCCTCCTGCATGATGTTGAAGAGGCTGACCTGGACCTTTCCCGCCAGATCAGGAAGCTCGTTGAGCGCGAAGATTCCGCGATTTGACCTCGGCAGCATCCCGTAGTGCATCGTGAGCTCGTCGCCGAGGATGTGTCCTCCGCGCGCGGCCTTGATGGGATCGAGGTCGCCGATGATGTCGGCTACGGTGACGTCGGGCGTAGCGAGCTTCTCGACGTAGCGTTGATCCGGATCGACCCACGCGATCGGCGTGTCGTCTCCGGCTTCGTTCAGAAGATTCTTCCCGTACTTGGAAATTGGCGCGAACGGATTGTCGTTCACCTCGCTGCCGGCGATGATGGGCATCGCCGGGTCGAGGAGCGTAGTCAGCGAGCGGAGGATTCTGGACTTCGCCTGTCCGCGGAGGCCGAGGAGGATGAAGTTATGCCGGCTCAGAAGGGCGTTGACGATCTGCGGCATGACCGTCTCCTCGTAGCCGATCACCCCATGGAAGATGGGTTTTCGAGTAGCGAGACGGGTGAGGAGATTCGAACGAAGCTCATCTTTGACCGACAGCTGTCTCCGGTCCGGAGAGCCGAAGGCAGAGCGCTTGAGTGCGCCAAATGTTTCCGGGTTGACCGACAACTGACTCTCCGCGGGAAATGCCGACTTTGAGACTTAATCTAGCCCGTGTGCGTGAGGGCAACCAGAAGGCTCCGCCCTTGACAGGGGTTCAAGATGAGATAAATTTTCGCGCGCGCGCCAAAACGGGCACCGCGATCGCGGGCACGGTACCGGCGACTTATCCCACGTTCCTCTCTAAGGAGATCGTAAATGAAGCGCCTGGCCCTTGTCGCCGCTGTTTTCGCACTTGCCGCATGCACCGCCAAGAAAGATGACGCCGCGACCGCCGACACGTCCGCTCCCGCCATGGCTCCGGCCCCGGCCCCGGCCATGGTGGATACCACCATGAAGATGGACACGACGGCCAGTTCGACCGCAGCGACGACCACCACGACCACGAAGACCACCACGAAGAGCACCAAAAAGAAGTAAGCTTCTTCCTGGAGATCAAAAAGGCGCCACTAAACAGTGGCGCCTTTTTCGTTTTGCTCGACTTGCACGCTGCATTCTCCTCCGTTCCATCTCGCCTGCAGCGTCGTGCCCGGCGGCACCTCCCGCCTCACCATTCCAAGCGCGACACCGCCGAATCGCGGCGAGAGGGCGGAGCTTCGAATGTCGCCGATCACCTTTCCGGTCTCGTCCACCAGCTCGGCGCCCTTGGGCGGTGCGGGTCTGGTGACGAACCGCAGCCTGCGCAGGAAGCGATTCACGTGGCCGCGGAAGTGCACGCGCGCGACCGTCTCCTGTCCGATGTAGCAGCCTTTGGTATAGGAGATCGCGCCAAGCTCGTCGAAGTTGGCTTCCTGCGGGAGCGTTGACTCATCCATGTCAGTGCCCCACTCCGGACGACCGCTCTCGATGCGAGCGATTTCCCAGATGTCCTGGCCTCCGGGAAAGACTCCTGCTGCCTCCAGCTTTTCCTTGAGTGAAGCGACGGCCTTGCTCGGGATGAAGATCTCGAATCCATCGACATCGATCTCGGGAACGCGGGCGATGGTCACAGTCACTCCCTCGAACGGGCGGCTGATGTGCCCGTAAGGGGCGAGATCCGCGAGGTCCTTGTCGTCGACGTCAGCCACTCGCGACACGACCGGCCGCGCCGACCGTCCAAAGACTCCGAAATCACTGAGCTCGGACGTGAGGTCGTGATAAGGCGCGATGCGCGGATTGACGTATTTGCGCACCATCTCCTTCCATCCCGGAGCGGCCGCGGCGGAAGTGTCGATCAGAAGCGCATCGTCCAACGCGAAGATGCGGAGGTCGGCGACGATCTTCCCCTTGGGAGTGAGCGCTGCGGCGTACTGGCCTTCACCTGGAACCAGAGCCGAAACGTCGTTCGTCACCATTCCGGTGACCAGCTCGGCGGCCTTCGGTCCGGAGATGCGCATGCGCGTCCGGTCGCTCCGGTCGAAAAAGAGAGCACCGTTGTGCAACGCGGAATACTCGTTCATTTCCGACATTACCTGCAATTAAGCCAGTGCCCAGAGCGGGCGCTACTGGCCGAAAGCGGCGTACGATGCGTCGAGCAGATCGACGGGATGAATTGCGCGCGCAGGGATCTCGGCGCGAATCAGGCCGGCGCCGATTTGCATCAGACAACCAGGATTTCCCGTCGCCACCCACGGCGCTCCGGTCGCGCGGATGTTTGCGAGCTTGGGCGCTAGCACGGCGTCGGAAGTCTCCGGCTCGATGAGATTGTAGATGCCGGCGCTTCCGCAGCATTGATCGGAATCGTGGAGCGGAACGAGCTCCAAACCGGGAATGGCAGCGAGAACCGAAAACGGCGCCTGGGTGACCCGCTGCGCGTGCTCGAGATGGCAGGGCGCGTCATACGTGACTCGAATGGGAAGAGGCCCCCCCTCGCGCGGACCAGCGGCGGCGAGAAGCTCGCTCACATCTCTCACGCGCGCGCTCATGCTCGCGGCTCTCTCGTGCCACTCAGCATCATCCTTCAGCAGATGTCCGTACTCCTTCATGATCGCTCCGCAGCCGGCGGCATTGACCGCGATGAACTCGGCGCCCGAGTGGCCGAACGCGGCGATATTGCGGCGCGCGAGAGAGCGGGCGGTCTCCAGATCGCCGGCGTGCGCGTGGAGCGCGCCGCAGCAGCTCTGCCCGGGAGCAGCGACAATCGCGTAACCGTTCACAGCCAGCACGCGCCTGGTCGCGCGGTTTGTCTCGCTGAAGAGGCCGTCCATCACGCAACCGCGTAGCGTTGCGACGCTGCCGCGCTCGCCGCGTGTCACGGGCTGATAGCGTGAGCGCTCGATCGAGCGGCCGGTGGAAGCAAGCATCGCCATCGCGAAGCCGAGGCGCCCCTTGATCCCGGAAAGAAGCGTGGGGATCGGAGTGGCGGCGAGAATTCGCGAAAAGAACATCGCCGGACGCAGCAGCCACTCGCGCGCGAAAACGAACAGGATCGCCCGCGCGATGAAGGGGGTCGACCTGTACTCGCGCAGCGTCGCCCTCGTCGCTTCGAGAAGCTGTCCGTAGGGAACTCCGCTCGGACAGACGGGCTCGCACGCCCTGCAGCCAAGGCATTGATCGATATGCTGCTGCACGCTCGGATCGTCCGGCTTGACCGTGCCCTCGAGCAGCGACCGCATGAGAAAAATGCGTCCGCGCGGACTGTCGTTCTCGTCCTCGAGAGTCAGGTACGTTGGGCACGCCTGAAGACAGAATCCGCAATGCACGCACGCATTGATTCCGGGCAGCGCGTCGGCGAGCGGGGTGCCGGCCAGCGCGCAGCCAGGCATCGGATCCAGTGGCAGCGGATCAGCGGGGAGCGCTGCGGTCACGTCAGTCGCCCAGTATGCCGGGGTTCAGAATATTGTGCGGGTCGTAGGCTTTCTTTACGCCCTGCGAGAGCGAATCTGAGACGGCGCTTGGTATACCGTCCCAGCTTTCGCCGGGAAGTTTTTCAAATACGACGTGCTCGTCCGGCCGTCCCGCGGGATCAATGCCTAACACAGAGTCTTCGGATGCCGCTGCGTCATCAGGAGCGCGCAAAACCAGGCGCAGCACGCCTCTCACCGGATCGATGTACTCGGATATCCACGGATATTCATCCGACAACATGGCGGCGGACACCTCGCGAAAGCTCGCAGGCAGACCTGAGATTCTGATAACGCATTCCGCACCATTCTCCAGATTCCGCAGCCCGTCCCAGACGGCTGTGTCGACTTCCTTAGAATCAGCGAGGGAAGAGAGCGCGCGAAGCTGCACGTCGACTGCTGCCTCGTTGCCACCAAGCCGAATGAGACAAACCGGATGTTCGCCGATATCGAGCGCACGCACGACTGGAGGATTTAGGAGCTGCAGCGCGAACGGAGTGAGAGGCGACATGACGATCGCGCGAACGAGGGACGCCACTTCCTTCTTGCTCCCCTTGAGAGCGACCGCAAACGTGCGGTCGGCCTTTGGCAAAGCATAAAGACGGAGCGTTACTTCAGTGATGACGCCGAGCGTTCCCCATGAGCCCGTGAGAAGGCGCGAGAGATCGAAGCCGGCGACATTCTTCACGACCTTTCCTCCGCCTCTCACCACATCGCCGCGTCCGTTCACGAACTCGAGGCCGAGCAACAGGTCGCGCGGCAATCCGAAGCTCGATGCGAGTGGCCCGGCAGACGCCGTCGCTATCGTCGCCCCGATGGTTCCGTCTGGTGATCCGTACGGATCGAGAGGAAGCCACTGGTCGTGCTCCCGCGTCACACGCTCGATCTCGGAGAGCGGAGTCCCAGCGCGCACAGTAAGTGTGAGATCACCCGGCACGTAGCTGACGACGCCGCTGTCGTGGCGGAGGGAAAGGGTCTTGTCAGCGCGCACAGGACGCCCCGCGTCGAGCCAGGTCGAACGGCCGGCAATCCGGAGCGACGATCGAGTCGATCCGCTTTCCTTTATCGCGGAGACTACCGCTTCGGTGCTCACCGGGCCGACGGATGAGAGGGCTCGGCCTCGACGGGACGCGGCTCGGGCGCATCCGTCAAAGAGCTTGTACCCGTTCGCAAGCGACCGCCGGGCACGGCGTGCCATTCCTTGCAGGCGTGAACCGGAACGACCTTCCCCGGATTCGACCGCCGCTCCGGATCGAACACCGCGCGCAGCTCGCACATGGCGTTGAGCGAGCTCTCGGAAAAGATGGCTTCCATGTATCCCATCTTGTCGAGCCCAACACCGTGCTCACCCGTGATGCTGCCGCCCGCATCGATGCATGCCTGCATGATCTCGGTCATCGCCTTGTGCACTCGCTCGCTTTCGGCCGGATCGTCCGCGCTGTAGGCGATGTTCGGATGAAGATTTCCGTCACCCGCGTGAAAGACGTTGCACACGACGACGCCGTATTTCTCGCTGATCGCGCGAATGGTGGCGAGAATCTCCGGCAAGCGCGTCCGCGGAATCACCGCATCCTGGACGATCAGATGCGGCGCGAGACGGCCCATCGCTCCAAATGCCTTCTTCCGGCCCTGCCAGAGCTTCATGCGCTCCGCATCGTCGCGCGCAACCTTCACGTTTCGCGCTCCGCCATCGAGGCAGATCCGCCGCACCGCTTCGAGGTCCGCCGAGACGCCGGCTTCGAGTCCGTCGAGCTCGATGAGAAGAATGGCCTCCGCATCCCGCGGATAGCTCGCGGCATAAATGGAATCTTCCACCACGCGGATCGTCGGACCATCCATGAACTCCAGCGCCGCGGGTACGATTCCGGACGCAATGATCGCGGATGTCACGTGTGCGGCCTGGTCGATCGACGTGAAATCGGCGAGCAGCGTCCGCACAGTCTGCGGCTTGGGCGTCAGCTTGACGGTTATGTCCAGAGCGAGCCCGAAGCATCCCTCCGACCCGATAAATGCTCCGCGCAGATCGTAGCCATCCCGTTCACCGACCTTGCTGCCCAGCTCCACGACCTCCCCGCTCGGCAAAAGGACCGTTATCGCCAGCACGTGGTTGAGTGTGACGCCGTACTTGAGGCAATGCGGACCCCCGGCATTCTCGGCCACGTTGCCGCCGATCGTGCACGCCGCCTCGCTCGAAGGATCCGGAGCGTAGAGCAGTCCATGCGGCGCGACGTGCTTGTTGAGCCGGAGATTCACGACGCCGGGCTCGACCGTCGCTCGGCGGTTTGCGACATCGAGCGAGATGATCTTCTTGAGCCGGTGGAGCCCGATGACGACGATGTCGTCGGCTAGAGCTCCGCCAGATAACCCGGTGCCGGCGCCGCGCGGGACGAATGAAAGGCCTTCAGCGGCCAGCAGTCTGACGACTGCGACTGTCTCTTCCCGCGTCCCTGGAAAAACGGCGAGCCTGGGCTGGCGCCGGTAGCCGGGCAATCCGTCGGAGTTGTAGACCAGCAGCTCGCTTGGCCGACTCAGCACGTGGCGCTCGCCCACGATTTCAGCCAGGCGCTCGGCGACCGGGAACTGCGCCGGCGAGGTGCTAGCCTGAGTCGGGGCCGGAGTCGGCTGGGTCATCCGTGGAATTTAGCTATTGATCTCCCTCGGGCGGGCCGACGACGAGGTGGAGCGCATCACGCTCGATCCTGTAGTCGAGCGGGGTCACCATCCTTTTCAGCTCTCCGTCGAGCCCGACGGTGGCGTGCGGGCGAGTGAGGTCGATCCGACAGCTCTCGACAAGGAAGTCGTCGAACTCCGGAAGTTTTTCTGCCTCCTTCGTTCCCTTGGCAATTCCGGCGAGCGCGACGGCGAACAGGCGCGCCCGCTTGTGGCCACGAACGACCATGACGTGAAGTCCCCGTTTTCCGTTCTTCACTCTGCTGCCGAGTGTCGGCAGCCTGAGCTCGCGCTCGCCGACGCCGATGAAGACCAGGGAAGAGCGGTAGTTCTTCTTTACGCCTTCGACTTCCAGCGTCACCGTGAAGGCGCGCAGCCCCGCCCACGTTCTGATGAGGGCGAAAAAGCTCGCGATCCGGTAGCCGACATACTTCTCGAATCGCTCGCGAACGCGGACGAAGGTGACGTACGCGCCGATCGAGCTCGTATTCAGAAAGACACAGTCGTTGACGTAGCCGATGTCCGCTCCGACGACCACGCCGTCGGCCGCGACAAGCGCTGCTTGGCCCAGGTCGGCCGGAACGTTGTGATCCTTGGCAAAGTGGTTGAGAGTTCCGCCCGGGAGGATCGCCAGCTCGATGTCGTTCCTGGCGAGGACCGACGCGGCTGTCGCGATGGTGCCGTCACCGCCGGCCACGAGGACGCGCTTCGTTCCGCGATCGATTTCCTGCTTGAGTCGCTTCTCCATCTCGCGCGGCTGCACTTCCTCGAGATCGAACCCCGCCTTTGTGAGAGCCTCACGCGCAGGGTTAGCATTTCCGGACGCAGCATTGAGAAAGGCCTTGAGCTTCGAGCCGCGCGGAGATGCAGCCGCGGTTTGTGTCGCTGCCATGAAGTGCTGGAGGAGGGGAGCCAACGAGTGTGGGAACCCACACCCTATACAAGAAAGACGCCGGCCAATCTTCGGCCGGCGTCTCTTCTATTCGTTGGTCGGGTCTGGTTCGCGCTACTACACGAGGTCTAGCTCCAGAATCCCGCGAGGGCCGAACCGTCCGGCGACTCACGGAGCTTCTCGAAGGCGCGCTCACGAATCTGTCTGATCCGCTCGCGAGTGACGCCCATCAGAGCACCGATCTTCTCGAGCGTCATCGCATCGGAGCCCTGCTCGAGGCCGTAATAGAGGTGAAGGATCTTCCGCTCGCGCGGGGTGAGGTACTTCCGGAACACGCGGTCGATGAACTCGCGCATGAGATGGAAGTCAGTGACTTCCTCTATCTCACCGCCATCCACTCCGGCGAAGCGCTCGCCGAGCGTGCAGGCCTCGCGATCCGAGCGATCAATCGGGGCGTCGAGCGAGATCTCCGTCGCCGACATCTGCTTGGCGGAACGCACCGCGTCGGGAGTCTCTTCGAGCAGACGCCCGATCTCGTTGTCGGTCGGATCGCGCTTGAGGACCTGCGAGAGAACGGTCTGCGCTCGCGCCAGCTTGATCAGCTGCGAATTCTGGTTGAGCGGAATTCGAACGCTTCGCGTCTGCTCGGCCAGCGCCTTCAGCACTGCCTGGCGAACCCACCATACGGCGTAGGAGATAAACTTGACGCCCTGATCGGGGTCGAACTTTCTGACTGCCTTGAGCAGACCTTCGTTGCCGATGGCGACGAGCTCACCAAGGTCGAGACCGTGGCCCTGATACTTCTTTACGTATGAGATTACGAATCGAAGATTGGCGGTGACCAGCCGTTCTGCTGCTTTCTCGTCACCGGCTTGTGCACGGCGGGCGAGGCGACGCTCTTCTTCGGCGTCGGTGATCAGTGGAAGCTTTTGAATGTCCTGGAGGTACTGGTCGAACGCGGTAGAGGGGGAGGAACGGAAGAAGCCTTTGGATCTACTCTCGCCCGTTGTCTGCATAAGCCCCTTGGTAGCGACATTACCGACCGGCTGCCTGGGTGGCGCGCGCCGGTTCTGTTGGACGCGCACGTTAACTAGACGCGCACTCCACCGTCAACAGCCACGTTTCATGCCATAGGTCAAGCCTGCGGATCTTTGGGCTTCGTTCGGGTTGTGGCGCTCACAATGCCAATTCCGATCGCTACAATGGCCCCAACGGTAACCCAGGTAGTTGAGACACCGAGGAGAATGGCGGCGATCGCCAGACCGATGATGAGGACGATGAATCCAATCAGGTAGGTGCTGAACGAGGACATTAGGGAGTCTCGGTTAGGATTTTCGTGGCTCAATCGAGCAATTGTAAGGCCGTTGCGGCCCTGAAAAAGCGCGGTAGTTAGCGCTTCGCGAGTCCGTCCCACCGGGTGGGCATGAGCGAATCGTTCGGGACCTGCTCGACTTCGCGCGCGACGAGCACCGCGCTGCCCCAGTGACGCCCGAAGCGCGCTGCTTCCTTGCAGTCTGGGTTCCAGATGTCGAGGGTCGCACCGAGTACGTTGCCGCCGGTGTCGTCCACGAGGTAGCGGCCGAGGTATTCCTGGCCGAGGAAGACTTCGACGTAGCGCGCGAGCGGGAAGATGCGAGGATCGGCGGCGAGGATTCCGTGCCGGGTCTGGCGTCCGCGACGGGTTTCACCCTGTACGCAGTACTGGGTGAGTGAGACCGGGATGGTGATTCCGTTCCGGGCGGGAGCGAACTTCGACGGCATGAGCGGGATGATTCCCCTCTTCATCTTGATCGCTTCATGGGCCGTAGCGCGGATGAGGCTCGCGGCGGACGGAAATACGTCCATACCATCGGCGATGGGCCTCGTCACGGCGGTCGTCGCCTTCGCGACTCTCGCGGCTGCAGACGGAAGCGCCTTTGCCATGTCCGCCACGGTTGCCGCCAGCGGAACGCCGAGCATTCCCGCGGTCTCGCGCATGCGTTCGATGTCCGCAATGGCCTCGGGCTCGAGCTGCGGACCCTTGCGAGGTGGAATCTCGATTCCGGCCCCGACCGGAGCGAGCGAGGGGAGCGCGATCGCTCCAGTTCCGACAAGCGCCACAGCGAGGGTTACCGCGACGATGGTGCGCACGACCTCGACCCGCGGTCGGCAGGAGGTGCCGTCGCCAGCGGGCCTTGGTGCGAAGGCACGCCGAGAGATTCTGCCAATTTTCATGCAAGCACCTCCCGAAGTTGATCGTCACTGACTGGAACAGTCCATCCCGTCTCTGCCCCGGCCATCGCTCCAACGCGAAGTGGAAGGGCGAACCTCGTCTTGCCTGACACTCCCTTCTTATCCGACCTCACCGCCTCGATGACCGCGTCCGGTTCGAAGCCGGGTGGGAGGTCGGTCGGGAGTCCGGCGGACTGCAGTGCTTTGGCGATCGTAGCTGCGGTTCCGGTCCTAGCTACGCCGATCTGTTCGGCGAGCCTGCTTTCCAGTGCCATCCCGATTGCTACCGCCTCACCATGAAGCAGTGAGTAGCCGCTAACCAGCTCGACGGCGTGACCAATCGTGTGGCCGAAATTCAGAGTTTTTCGAAGGCCTTCCTCCCGTTCATCACGTGAGACAATGTTGGCCTTGATCTCTATGCTACGGACGATGAGCGAGAGCATCCTGTCACTCGTCGAACCGCCGGCCGACAGCAACTCTGAAGCACCGCTGGCGACCTCACGAAGATATACGTCATCTGCGATTACGCCATGCTTGACAATCTCTGCAAAACCCGCACGCATTTCTCTAAGTGGAAGTGTGGCAAGGAGTTGGGGGTCGACAAGCACAGCATTAGGAGGGTGGAAAGCGCCCACCAGATTCTTGCCCGCTGGGGTGTCTACCGCGGTTTTTCCACCGATCGAGGCGTCGACCATGGCGACCAATGTGCTAGGTATCTGGACCACCGGGATTCCACGCATGAAGGTCGCCGCGACGAAGCCCGCAAGGTCGCCGACGACCCCACCCCCCAGCGCAATCACAGCGGAGTCGCGCCCATACCTTTTGGCGAGCATCTGGTCGGTGAGCCGGGCCCAGCTTTCCCGGGTCTTGTTTGACTCTCCGGCGGGGATGGTCAGGATGTCCACGCTATGCTTTTCGAGCTGATCGCGGACCGTTTCCGCGTACAGCGGACCGACGTTGGCATCCGTGATGACGGCGTACCGATGAGCCGGGGCGAGCTCGCGGGCAACGGCGCCGGTCTTGGCCAGGAGTCCTGAGGCAACCCGGATCGAGGACCCGTGAAGCCGGATTTCGCGCGGCGTTACCAGGTTACTTCACCCGCACCCGTGCGTACGTTCGCGACACGCGCGAGCATGAAGAGGAGATCCGACAACCTGTTCAGATAAATGACGACGAGGGACGGGATCTCAACCTCCTTCTGGAGGTGCACGACCCGCCGCTCTGCTCGCCGGCAAACGGTTCGGGCGACGTGAAGCACCGCGCCTTTGAGGCTTCCGCCGGGAATGATGAATGCCTTGAGCGGTTCCAGCTCCTTCTCGCAGTCGTCAATCGCGCGCTCGAGGTCCCTGATCCGCCGGTCATCGATGTTCGCCTTGCTCAGATGGCTGTGCATCTTCTCCAGGTCCGGCGTGGCGAGGAGAGCGCCGATGCTGAAGAGATCGCGCTGCATCGGCACGAGGACTTCGTCGATGCGCGGCAGCGGCTCGACTGCGCGCGCCATCCCGATGACGGCATTCAGCTCGTCGACGTCGCCATACGCTTCGACGCGCGGGTCGTCCTTCTGGACCCGTCCGCCACCGAACAGTCCCGTGTCGCCGGCGTCGCCGGTTTTCGTGTAGATCTTCATCGGCTGGAAATCTACGCTGCTCGATTCGCCAGAGCTGATCAACTACAACTGAAGACTACCGGCCAAAGGGGCAGTGGGCGTGCCGGCCATTGGTCACGGGCTGGTCTCGAATGCATCTAGGGGCGGCCCGCAGCCATCCGCTGCGCCGCTGATGGCCCCCGGCCGGTAGTCTTCGGTTGTATTTCCACTAAGTAACTTCCTCTACAATCAGACAGAGTTTCCCGAGATTGACGATGCGCTTGCACGACGACGAAGACTTGCCGGACATCGAATTCCCACTCGGCGATGGAACCGCCGAGACGGGGGCGACGGTCTATTGTCCCTACTGCAACGAAACGGTCGAGATCGCGATCGATCCGGGCGGGGGTTCAGCACAGGAATACGTCGAGGACTGTGAGGTCTGTTGCCAGCCCTGGACCGTAAGCGTGCACTATCGAGAAGACGGCTCCGCTCAAGTCAGCGTCGCGCCGCTCGACGAGTAGAGGCTCCCGCTGGCAGCGGCGACCGGAGCAAGGCTATCGGCCGGCCCGCGCGGGTCTCCACTCGGGCTCGAGGATCGAATAGACCGCGAGGGTCTCGAAGCGATCCCATTTGATGGCCCAGTCTCGCTCGATTCCCTCATGCTGCATACCCAGCTTTTGCATTACACGTCCAGAGGCGCGATTGCGAACGAAGTGGCGCGCTTCGATTCTGTGGAGGCCGAGGACCTCGAAGCCGAAATCGATGAGCCGTTGGCTCGCCTCGGTCGCGTAACCGCGATTCCAGCAGTTGAGAGCGATCCAGTATCCGAGCTCGGCCCGGCGGTGCTCGGGCTTGATCATGAGACTGATGGCACCGGCCAGGCGGTGTGTTGCGTTATCGACAATCGCGAAGGTGGCGTTGCTTCCCTCGTTCCAGGCCGGGCCGTGAGTGAGAATCCACTCGGCCGCTCCACCGTGTGGGTATGGGTGCGGGATGTTGAGCGTCGTGTCCGCGATCTCGCGCATTCCGGCGAGTCGCTCGACGTCGAACGCATCGTCGGCGATAAAGGGGCGAAGCGTGAGACGCTCGGTTGTGAGCGTCGGCTGCTCGCTCTGAGCGCGCACGTCTACAGGAGGCCGCATCACCCCGCAGAGTCTAGGGCGCTCCCTGTAAAGTTGCCAGAAGGCCGGGACGGGGTGGGTGCGACTTCCCGCTACTATATATTTCGCGTCAGAGATGACCCACGAGATAACCGACATCACCGTCATCGGCGGCGGTCCCACCGGACTGTTCGCCTCTTTTTATACCGGAATGCGCGGCGCGACCGCGCGGATCGTTGACGCGCTGCCCCAGCTTGGCGGGCAGCTCACGGCGCTCTACCCCGAGAAGTACATCTTCGACGTCGGGGGTTTCACGAAGATTCTGGCGAAGGATCTCGTCAATGCGCTCGTCGAGCAGGCGTCGCAGTTCCCCTTCAAGGCACACCTGAACCAGAACGTCACCGCCCTCGAGCGGAATGGCGATCACTTCGTCCTGGTCACCGAGACCGACCGCTTTCCAACGCGCGCGATCGTCATCGCCGCGGGGATCGGCGCCTTCTCACCGCGGCGTCTGCCGCAGTCCTGCGCGGAGCCGTGGTACGGGCGAGGGATCTTCGATCGCGTGTCGGATCCGGAAGAGTTCCGCGGCCAGAGCATTGTCATCATCGGGGGCGGCGACTCGGCGTTCGACTGGGCGCAGCAGCTGCGCGACCGCGCGAAAGCGGTGACGCTCGTCCATCGGAGCGACAAGTACCGCGCGCACGGAGCGACCATTGCCGACGTTCAGGCCGCGGCCACGTCGGCGGAGGGACGCACGACGCTGCTACCGTTCCACGAGCTGCACGACGTGCTGTCGCGCGACGACAAGCTCACTGGCGTGACAGTGCGCGACGTCAAGGCGAAGACGACGCGGGACATCGATGCGGACGTCGTCCTGCCGATGCTCGGCTTCCACAGCGATATCGGCGCCCTGGCCGAGTGGGGATTGAACTGCGAGAAGGAGGAGATCGTCGTCAACAGTCTGATGGAGACGGGGCGGGCGGGAATCTACGCCGCCGGTGACATCACGACCTACCCCGGCAAGCTGAAGCTGATCGCGACGGGATTCGGCGAAGCCGCGACCGCGGTGAATCAGGCCGTGCACTGGATCTACCCCGACAAGAAGGTGAATCCGGGGCACAGCTCCAACATGGCGATCTTCGGACAGAAGGACGACTAGCGCGGCTCGTCGACGGCTCTGTTCGTAGCGCGGGTGTGGCCCCTGGGCTCGTCCTTCGCCGCCCGCACGCAAAGGATCCAGGTGAGCATCGCGGTGCCGAGTGTCACGGCCAGATCAGCGAAGTTGAAGGTCCAGAAGCGGTGCGTGCCGATGCCGATGTCGATGAAATCGACGACTCCGCGCGCGGAGCGGATGCGATCGAACAGATTGCCGACCGCGCCGCCGCAAATGAGCGCGATCGAAGCGATCTGGAATCGGTCTTTACGCGGAGTCTGTCGATACATGTAGGCGAGAACGAAGAGCGTCCCGAAGGACAGGAGCACGAACCACAAGCGGGATGATGGCCCGAGGGAAAAGCTCATCGCGCCTGCGGGGTTGTACGCGAGCGTGAAGCGCAGCACATCGTCGATGATGTCGTGCGGAACGAAGGGCGGGGACAGCGCGGTGACGGCGAATCGTTTGCTCGCGACATCGACGAGGATGGTCGCTAGGAAGATCGTCCAGAATCTATTGGCTCGTTGCGGCATGAATCTCGTTAGGGTGTTTCCTCCCTACGGCGTCGCGCACGAATGCGTTTCGCCGCGGGGCTGGGGCTGGGACTGGTGCTTCATAAGAGCATTATAGATTCCAGTACAACTGAACTCCAATCGAAAGACGACGAGGCAGAATGGCGCGAAACCCCGACAAGCGAAACAGGAATCCTCTTCACTATCACCTGATCGGAATTGGTGGTACTGCCATGGCTTCGCTGGCGGGGCTCCTGAAGGCCGCGGGTCACACGGTCACCGGCTCGGACGAGAACGTATACCCGCCAATGTCGACCGAGCTCCAAGAGATGGGGATCGCCTACAATCAGGGATACAAGGCGGAGAATCTGTCGCCGAAGCCGGACATCGTCATCGTCGGCAACGCTATCTCGCGAGGGAACCCGGAGCTGGAGGCGGTGCTGATCCAGAAGCTTCGCTACACCTCGGCCGCCGCTACCATAAAAGAGGAGTTCATCTGGGGCCATCATTCGATGGCGGTCGCCGGCACGCATGGGAAGACGACGACCACATCGCTGCTGGCGTGGGTGCTCGAGTCGGCTGGGCTCAACCCGAGCTTTCTGATCGGTGGAGTCGCCGAAAACTTCGGAACGTCGTTTCGACTGACCGACTCGAACTACTTCGTGATCGAGGCCGACGAGTACGACACCGCATACTTCGACAAGGGTCCGAAGATGTGGCACTACCTGCCGGACACGGCGATCGTCAACAACATCGAGTTCGATCACGCCGACATCTATCGCGACGAAGAGGCGTACAAGTTCGCCTTTGCGCGGTTCATAAATCTCATTCCGAAGAATGGAGTGCTGATCGCGGGATGGGATTCGCCGATCATGCGTGAGCTGGCGCCGAAGTCCTTCGCACCGGTGGAGTCGTTCGCCTACGGAGACGAGACGAAGCCTCCGTCCGGCCAGCCGCACTGGCACGCGCGCGACGTCGAGTTCAGCGAGAGCGGCACCTGGTTCCGCGCGTTCCGATCCGACAAGGAATGGGGAAGGGTCGACACGCCACTCGCCGGCGCGTTCAACGTAAGAAACGTCCTCGCGGTGATCGCCGCGGCGGAGGCGGTGAAGGCCGACCGCGATGGAGTGCGCGAGGGCCTTCGCACCTTCGCCAGCGTCAAGCGACGTATGGAAGTGCGTGGCGAGGTCCGCGGCGTCGCGGTGATCGACGATTTCGCCCACCATCCGACAGCGATTCGCGAGACGATCGACGCGATCAGGCAGAAGTACAAGGGGCGGCGGATCGTCGCGGTGTTCGAGCCGCGCAGCTACACGGCGCAGCGCCGGGAATTTCAGGACGAATACGTGAAGGCTTTTCGTGGTGCGGACGAGATCGTTTTCGCGGCGCTTTATCGGCCGGATCGGTACACGAAGGAAACGGCGTTGGACCTCGACCAACTCGTACGCGATCTCGCTTCGACGGGCAAAGGGGCGAAGCAGCTCAAGGATGCCGACGCCATCGTCAAGGATTTGTCGCCGAGGCTGAAGGAGCGGGATGTGGTGCTGATCATGTCGAATGGTGGGTTCGGCGGCATCCACCAGAAATTGCTTGACGCGTTGGGCGCGGGTTGAGGGTCCCAGGCGGCAGCGTAGTTTTCAATCGAATCAGCGTCCGCAGTTCGGAGTTTAGCCCTAGTCAGCGACCGTCGGTCAGATCCGGCGTCGGGGCGCAACCGGCGTCAGTTTCGCCGATCCGGTTTTGGCGATGATTCCGAGTTTCAGCACCGTGTTCCAGTTGCGGGCGGTGCCGCGACCCAGGCGCTTCTCGATCATCACATGCGTCAGCTTGGAGCGGCCCATTCCGTTCGGGTAGAAGATGTAGGCCTGCTTCCCTTTCGCCGTTATGATCTCCGGGCCTTTCCCTTTGATGTCTGCCTGGAGTGCGGCGACGACCTCGGCATTGGGCGCGCTCTTCAGGAAGAGCGCTATCAGATGCCCTGGATCCCGCTCGGCTTCCTTGCGATAAGGATTCTGCCGGATCACCGTCTTCCACTCCTCGGGAGTACGCACAAAGAAATCAACTTCGAGCGAGAGCCGCTCCGCGGCTTCCGATTCCAGAAAGCGCTCGAGCTCGGCGCCCGTTCGCACGTTGCTCGTGAAAATGAGATTGCCGCTTTGGAGCAACGATCTGGCGTCCTGGAGGCCGACCTTCGTTATGAAATTGCGCAAATCGGTCATGCCGATCTGCCGGTGGCCGCCGACGTTGATGCCGCGGAGGAGGGCGATGTGAGTTGTCAGAGGGAGCCGTCAGTGGTGATTGACACGCAAACAACCTAGCGAGGGCGTGCAACAGGCGCGAGCGCGCATTCTACTCGCGGCATCACGCCCGCGGGGAGTGTTCTCGATGGCGTTGGCTCGGTCCACGCTTCGTGGTTCGGTACGGCCGCTCCCACTCCTGCAGGTGATCCAGCAGATAGTCGAGCGAGAAGATGTGGCGCGACTTGTCGGCTTTGCGGCGGAAGATCACGCGCGACCAGCCGCGCATCCCGGTCGGCGTGTACCACTCGCCATCCATGTGCAGCTTGTCGCCGGAGATCGCCCTGATCAGAACGCGCTCGTACTGCGAGCGCGGAAGGACGCGTTCGGGGAACAGATTGTCCCACGTGCACAACCGGCCGACGTCCTCGTAGCCGGGAGGGCGGTCGTCGAGGTCGAGCAGCGACGGGGCGCGTCCCTTCATCACCGAGCCGATGAGGCGCAGCGTGAAAGGATCCGAATAGCGACGGATATGGGGCCAGAAATGTTTGGTGATCTGGCCTGCGATCTCCCGCAGAGAGAGGAAGCGTCCGTGAGTGGTCGGCCACCTGTCCTCGTCGATCTCGCAGGTGAAGGGGTTCTCCGGGAAGCAGTCGAACCGCGCCAGCCATCCCTTGCGAGTCGTGTGCGGCATGGGATGGAATCCCCTGATGATCGGGATATCGGTCTCATCGAGCACGCCGATCCCATAGCTCGGCCAACGCATCACCTCGCGAACGATGCCAACGATCAGAGTCGCGGTCGCGATCATGAGTGGCGCGTCGGGGGTGAAGTCGGCGGTGACCTCGATGCGGTCGCCGCGGGGTCTGACGCCGATTCCGGTGGAGCGGCGGTTCGCCGCGAGCAGCATCACGGGAACGGGAAGGATGTGGGCCAGCAGATATGCGAGCTGCTCGACGGTTCTCGTCGGGCCCTGCTCCTCTTTTGGCACCTCGAAGGAGATGTTGTAGTGGGTGCTGAAGCCGGCGAGCTGGACATCGCTGTCGTGCGCCTGCTCCCAGGCGTCGAGCTCCTGCCGGACGAACAGGATCGCTTCCCACAGTGAGCGTCCGGCGCGTGCTGCGCAGCCCCGATCGATCTCGATTACTGGAGTCGCGACCTCGATGACGCCGGTGTCGAAATAGACCGCACCGCCGGTGGGGACGTGATAAGACCTGCCCTTCCGGTGCATCATCTTCTCACGGATGAACTTGCGCGGGCTGCCGAAGATGTTCTCCGGCTTCACCTGCACGCCGTCAATGATCACGGCGAATTCGGCTTCCATACCGATCGCCGCGAGCTGGATCCGCTCGCGAGTGGATGATTTGTTCTCCGGTCCTTTCTTCTTCTTCTTCAGCGTCATTCTCTTCTTTTGCCCAAGATTCTTCGATTTCCGTGAGTGTCTGGTTCAACCAGCTCGTCAATTTTTTACGTCCCGCGGCACTGACAGCACATAGCCCAGGTCGAGGTGGAGGTGGTCTTCCGCAAAGCCGGTCGGCGCTCCGTAAGGGCGCGTCCAAATGCCCGGCAGCGTCTCACGCGCAATCAGACTGAAACGCTCGATCGCGCTCCGGTTGTCCAGGTAGGTGTCGCCAATCCTGTAGATGTTGGCGGCGGTTCCCCAGGCATGTGGAGTCGCGTTCTTGGAGAAGCGGTGAGTGGGCGATCGATAGCCCCCATTCGCGGAGATATGCACCAGCGTCCCGACCGCATCCCGAAACCTCTCCAGACACACTGCCAACAGCGTTATAGCGCACGGAACGTACCGGGGGAATGTCCTTAAGGGCGGGGCTTCCCGTACGTCGACCTGGATGAACTCCCAGAGCAGGAAATGCGAGGCCAACTCGATTTTCATGGCCAAATCCCAGGACGGGATCTCATAGAAATAGCGGGGGAGCTGGCGGGGAAACCCGGTCGCGTCCTTCCACTCCTCCCCGGGCCTGAGCGCCTTTCGGTACTCAGCCGGGAGGGTAAGCCCGTCAACGACCCGAAGCGGGAAAGTCGGGGACTCATTCACTCCCGGAGTCTCGACGAAACGGGCGGGGTCGCTCATTTATCCTCAGGGCCTTGGGTGAGGTACTCGTATATGGTATGCGAGATGGCGGCGATTGTCTGCGAGCGGCCCGATGCGGCGGGGTCCCATTCCGTAAGGATTACGAGCACATAAGGCTTCCGTTTGGGCAGGTAGACCACTCCCGCGTCGTGGGCGACGGTCGAGATCTCGCCGGTCTTGTGAGCGACGCGCGTGCCTTTCGGCAGCCGGGCGGGAATGCCCTGGTTGAATTCCTGGCCGTGAAGGATGTCCATCATCCGCCGCGACAGGGCCGGGGAAAATGCCTTTCCCTCCGACAGCATGACGAGAATTCTCAGCAGCCCATCGGCTGTCACCATGTTGCTGATGCCCTTCTCGAACGCCAGCTCATCCTCGACGCCACGCCTGAGCTCGATTCCCTGATCGACATGGAGCTCCTTCAACGTCTGACTGACGGCGTCCGGTCCGAGCACGCCGAGGAGGAGATTGGTGGCGAGATTGCTGGAGGTCGTGATCATGTGATACGCCAGCTCATCGACGCGCATCATCTTGCCGATTGCGTTGTGCACGACCGAGTTGGCATCGCGTCCCGACTCGACACGGAACGGGATGTTCTCCACCACGCTCAGGAAGCGATTGCGGACGTGCACGCGGGAATGCGGCAAAAGCTCGCCGCGATTGATCGCGGCGAAGGCGCCGAGAAGGATCGGAACCTTGATAGTGCTCGCGGCGTGAAACCAGCGGTCGCCGTGGTAGTGCAGCTCGAGGCCGGTTTCGGCATCGCGCAGCGTTACCGCGATGGCTCTAGCGCCCGACTCCTGTTCGATCTTCTCGATCTGCTCTCGCAGCGCGTGCTCGCGCGGCACTATCTCCGTCGCGGCGGGTGCAGGCGCTTCCTTCTTCGGCATCACGGAGCTCAGGAGTATGCTACGCGGGGATCCGCTTTGGCATAGGCGAGATCAGTGAGGAGATTCACCAGCACGAATACAACGCTCAGGAACAACACAGATCCCTGAATCGCCGGCAGGTCGCGCCGCGTGATCGCATTCACCACGTAGCGCCCGAGCCCGGGCCAGCTGAAGATCGTCTCGGTGAGAATGCTGCCGGTGAGATAGTATCCGAAGTCGAGCCCGAGCACCGTGATAATCGGAATGAGCGCGTTCCTGAGTGCGTGCCTTACGACCACGACGCGCTCCTTCAATCCTTTCGCGCGCGCGGTTCGAACGAAGTCGCTACTCAGCACATCGAGCATCGCCGACCTCGTCACGCGCGCGAGAAACGCGATCGATCGTGAGCCGAGCGCGAACGCCGGAAGAATGAGGTACTTGATGCCGCCGTAGCCGGAAGGCGGAAGCCACTTCAGCATCACCGCGAATACAAGAATGAGAATGAGTCCAACCCAGTACACGGGAAACGAGATCCCCAGGTACGCAACTCCAAGTCCCAGCCGGTCGAACCAGCCACCAGGATTTCGCGCGCTCAAGACCCCGAGGGTGATGCCGAGCACGGAGGCGAGAAACATGGCGGATCCGGCGAGGAGGAGCGTCTTCGGAAATCTCTCGCGAATGTCCGTGATGATCGGCCGCTGGGTGATGTAGGAATTTCCAAAATCACCGCGCAGCACACCGCTGGTGTAGTGCGTGAACTGGCTGAGCAGCGGCTCGTCGAGGCGCAGCTCCTTTCTCAGCCGCGCGATCGTCTCGGGATCCGCTCGCTCGCCGACCATCTCCTGCACCGGATCGCCGGGAGCGACATAGAGCAGCAGGAAAACAACCACCAGGACTCCGAACAGCGTTGGAATCGAAAGCAGCAGTCTCCGAACGATGAAAGACAGCACTTTCTCTATTTGCTGGTGGTCACGTCGGTCCAGCGCTGGCCGTTGAAGACAGCGGGAACGGTGAAGCCTTTGATCCAGGGCTGCACCGCGTAGACATCTTTGTAGAAGAAGAGGTAGATCATCGGCGCGTCGTCGTACTCGAGCTGATCGGCCTGGGTGTAGAGCAGGTTGCGCTTGGACTCATCCTGCTCGCGGTGGGCCTGGTCTACCAACGCGTCGAAGTGTGGGTTGGAGTAGTACGAAACGTTGCCGCCCGCACCCTTGTTCTTGCTGTGGAGGAGCGGAAAAAGAAAGTTTTCCGCGTCCGGGTAGTCGGCCCACCATTCCTTGAGCGCGAGATCCGCCTGTCCGTTTCGCGCGGCTTCGCGTACCGACGACGCGTCGCGCTGCACGATCTTCGCGCGGATTCC
>JADGQV010000198.1 GCA_017881465.1 Gemmatimonadaceae bacterium | reverse complement strand
GGGACGCGTCGGGCCGTGGCAGCGCACGCATGTTGTCGACGCGGCCGTGTTCCCAACAGTGCCGGCAATGACGTTCACCTTGACGATCATGGCGAACGCTCACCGAATCGCCTCCGAGGTCTACGGAGATGCAGCGTGACCGCGCCGACCGCCGTGGTGACTGGCGCGTCCGGGTATCTAGGCTCGCAGGTGTGCCGGACCTTGGACGCGCAGGGTTGGCACGTCGTATGGCTTGCCCGTTCATCGCCTCCGGGTGTGCCCCACCACCGCCGTTATGACCTGGACAGTCCGATCAGCGGCGAGGTGACTGAGGTCCTGCGCTCAGCTGACCTCCTCGTCCACACCGCGTACGACCTCACGCTCACAGATGCGGCCGACATCTGGCGAGTGAACGTCGAGGGCACGCGTCGCCTCCTCGCCGCGGCAAACGATGCCAAGGTGCCTCGCACCGTCGTTCTGTCGAGCATGTCGGCATACGCGGGGACTTCCCAGCTCTACGGCCGCGCCAAGCTCGACATCGAGGCGATTTGCGCGGCGATAGACGGCTGCGCAGTGAGACCCGGATTGGTGTATGGCGATCGTCCCGGTGGTATGGCTGCGGCGCTGCGGCGACTGACCAAGCTGCCCGTCGTCCCGGTCATTGCGGGGGGCGCAGGCCTGTACACGGTCTGTGATACCGATCTGATGGCCGCGATCCTCGATCTCGCCACCACCGAGACCTTCCCGGTCGGAACCCTCTCGGTAGCGCATCCGACTCGCGTGAGCCTTCGCGAACTCATGCAGTCATTCGCGGCGGAGGAGGGCCGTCGTTGCCGCTTTATGCCCATCCCTTGGCAGCTCGTCTACGCCGTCTTACGTGCTGCCGAGCTCGCCCATCTGCGACTTCCGTTCCGCGCCGACTCACTGCTTGGCTTGGTGCGAACCGCTCCAGACGTCATGGATGGCGGACGGGTCACGGGAGCCGGCGTGCCTCTGCGGGCGTTCAGTCCGGCCCCGGTCTGATGGCGACCAGCGTGCGCGATGGAAGAGTGCGTTGCCACCGAGCGCTCGAACAAGCTGGATGAGCCACCGCCCGATCGCACTCGGCTCAAGGTTCGCCGGCGCCGGCCGGTCGGTGGTCGACGAAGCACAACCGTGGGTGCGACCCCGCGTTTGAACGTAGCCTCCGGATCTCGCTTATCCGAATAGGCGGTGATCAACGTCGCATCCAGATCCACGATCAGCGGCCGTATCCTTCCCGGTTCCACATCACTGCCTGCCGCATCCGCTGGCACGGCCGACGACGGCCAGCACCTGGGCGTCGGCGGCCGGCATTTCGACCGTGGGTGACGCCCGTTGGAGCGGAAGCCGCCAGCCCCAAACGGCGGGCTCGGCGCGCAGCAGCGCAACGTCAGCCAGGACCTCTCACGGGTGCCGTCCCCGCGTCAAGGTGCGCCAGGTCAACTGGACACGCCCGACGAGGTGTCCGAAGGCGGCCATGATAAGGCCCACGGTCATCGCGCCCAACCGCGCTAAGCCGATCAGCTGCCCTCGAAGGAGCTCGCTAATATGCACCGACGCTTGGGAGCAGATTGCTCTCAGAACGAAATCTCGCTCGGCGCGGATATTAGCTGCCGCGCCCATCGCGGCGAACGCCTCAACTTTCTCACGATTTACAAAGAAACATCGACGCCAGAAGTAGCTCCACTCGACGCGCTGAGCAGGAACGTAATGATAAACAATCGCGCGCGGCTCATAGAGCATTCGTCCCAACGGTCGACGGGAGGAAACGCGCATACAGAGGTCGAGATCATCGAAGTCGATCGAATGGAATCCACCGATCTCCTCGAAGACATCTCGGCGCACTGACATGTTTGCCCCGATGAGATGTCGGAGAGGGGCCAGTTGCTTGGGCAGTCCTTCGTAGGCGCAACCGAAAACCCAATCGAAGTTTGCGGGGAACCACATTGGTCGTTCAGTTTCGTAGACCGGCAACGGTGCCCCACCGACAGCGACTGTACTTTCATCTTCGTATGGTGCGAGCAACCTCTCTAACCAGTCGGGCGCCGCAGAGGCGTCATCGTCGAGGAACACCAGAACGTCCCCATCCGCCAGTTCAGCGCCTGAGTTTCGGGCCCAGCCAGCGCCGAACCGACGCTTTGACCCATGCGCCTTTAAGTGCGCGCTAGCTCCCGATCCCGCCTGGTTGAATCTGTTTGAAACCACGTGGATCGGGAAGGGTGACCGGTCCGACATAGCGCCGCCCCAGCGACGTTCACAGCGCTGGAACAAGTCTGGGTTGTGATCAATGCAAAGGATCAGTGCGATTGGAGGTCGGGTCTGCGCCTCAACCGAAGCTACAGCCCTATTCAACATGCTCCATCGGTCTACGGTGTAGGCCGGGATGATCACAGTCGCCGTGTGAGTGCATGAAGACGTTGCCATAGGGTCGTGGTCCATAACGTAGTTTGGGGCGGCGTGGACACGCAACAGGCCTCAGCGAAGCCTGGTTCCAGGTCCGTCTCTCAAGAATAGTCGGTAGCGTCACGTTGCGTTGAACTTCTGCAGGCGGAACTGGATTGTATTCGATGGCCGGGTGTTTCTGCGGATTTCGGTCCAGGCGGGGTGTCGT
>JADGQV010000038.1 GCA_017881465.1 Gemmatimonadaceae bacterium | reverse complement strand
CCATTCCTCGAAATGATCGGGCCCCCCTCCGACTCGAGCTGCCCGCGCCGAGCGCTCGGGAGGTACCCGCGCGTAGAACAGGTGCGCGTAGCTCTTGTAGCCGAGCGGGGCCACATAACACTGGCAGCCGCGGAGAGACTCGTAGAACGCGATTGGAGTCGCTTGCGTATATCGCTCGATCTTCGGCGCAATCCTGACGAGCGCGAGCGGGACGATACTCGCCGTCGCAACGAAGAAGATGGCGGCGAATCGCTTTGTATCCTTCCGCCTGAGTGTGGCGAGCGCCAACCAGATCGCAAGCAAATACGTTCCGCCGACAACGAGATCCGCGGGAGACCACCCGACCCGAGCCGCGAGTGTAGCGCGAACGAGTGGGTCGCGCACCACGCGCACCAGATCCAGCTGGTTATGCCCGATCATGAGCCCGACGACGGGTAGCGCCAGAAACACAGCGGCCCAAATGAGCCCGATCCCGCCGCCGGCAATACTCCAGTAGCGCGGCCACCACGTCTTTTCAACATCGGTGAGCGCCTGCGCGGCGAGAAAGGTGATGGGAAAGTACGCGAGCGATGAGTAGTGGACGATCTTCGTCTGTACCAGAGAGAACACCACTAACACGATGATCAGCAGCGAGATCATCCAGAGTCGGAAGTCACGCTGTGCCGGCGAGTCGCCCGCGCTCCTGCCCAATGCCGAGACCGCAAATACGGACGCCGGAAAGCATCCCAGTGCGAGCACGACGAAGTGGAAGTACCATGGGCCACTGTGCCCAGCCACGCCTGTGCGAAGGAGCTCGAGTTGACGCGCGACGAAGGCACCGGCGAAATTGCCCGTGCCTACGCCAGCTCCCTGTTGCCCGGCGAGAACGTACCACGGTGCCGCGACGATGACTGCGATAGTCACCCAGATGAGCATGGGAACTATCGGCATGGCCATGCTTTTTCTCCGCACTGCCCAGAACGCCATCCACGTGAGACCCGGGAGCAAAAGCCCGACAGGCCCCTTGGTCAGGACAGCCAGTCCAATGCTGATACCCGCAACAACAAGCAAGACCAATTGCCGACGCCGCTGAAACGCGAAGAGCGCAACAATTCCCGTAAAGATCAGGAGATTGAAGAGCGGGTCGATGATCCCGGAGCGGAAGTACAGATTCGGCAGCAGTGAGCCGCCAAACGCCAGCGCCCACCAGAGGGCAAAGCGGCGATCAAATAGCTGCCGCCCTACTATATAGATGCCGACCAGCGTGATGATCCCCACCATGGCATTCGGGAGCCGCGCGGCGAATTCCCCAACGCCAAAGATCCGCATCGACAACGCCTGAACCCACATGAAGAGCGGCGGCTTCTCGGCGAACGGTTGGAATCCGATCTGCACGCTTCGATAGTCACCCGTGACGAGCATCTCACGCGCACCCTCGGCGAAATTGATTTCGTCCCAGTCAAAAAGATGCAGTCGTCCCAGCCAGGGGATGAAACTGAATGCTGCGAGGGCGGCGATCAGCGCGCAGTCCCGCAGCGCGGACGATCGGTTACGGTCCAGGAGAGCGGCTACCCAGCTCTAGCGGTATAGACCACGTTAGTGCTGCACCGCGACCCGCGACGGGCACGACCGTCGTCGAGCGCAGCATCTCGACTAGCGCAGTGGGAAGGCCGCCGGTCTGTACGCCCGATTGCCGGGCGTGCGGATGCGATCGAGCAACTACAGTGAGGCCGCTCCAGGTTCCAATTGCTGCCGCCAGGGGAAGATCGCTCGCCCAATGGACGTTTTGGTACATGCGGGCAAGCCCGACGAGCCCCGCGCCCCCGTACGCGAAAGGACCGATGATGCGAGCCAATCCCGGATGCCACTGGTCGGCTTCGCTCGTGAGTGCCGCGGCCATCGCGAAGCTCGCAGCGGCATGCCCCGATGGGAACGACACGAATGGTCCATTCCCATCATGAAAGCCGCGTCCGAACTGAAAGTTCTCCGGGTTACTATCGTTCACGGACGGGAGCGCTCGACCGGAGATCCCCTTGCCCATACCCGTAATGCTGGCTGCAAGGAGAACCGCTTGCGTCATGTGAAGCGCAGCACCGGCCAGCCGAGGCATTCGTGTGATGCGGCCGGCTGCATAAAGACCCGCGCCAATGACAAATGGACCTGGGCCGCCGAGGAACGAGAGATCGCGCGCGGTGTGCTGCAGATCGTCGCTTCCCTGGAAGCGCTTCTCCTGCAGTTCCCTGGCAGTCCGGCCGTCGAGAGGCGCTACGGCCACGGTTGCCAACACGGCGAGTGCGCCGACCACAGCGTCACCTTTCGTCAGCCATGGACGGGTCGTCACGGCGCTATCCCTTTGAGAATCCTGCGCACCAGCACAGGGCACAAGGCTTCCGGCGGAGAGCACCGGGCTGGCGGCAAGGAGCGCACGCAGAAGCGAGCGTAAATTCACTAAGGCGCCAGTGGTCCTGCGATTCCGAATCGCATCCTCGAATTGATTTAGATTTTTCTGCCGAGCAGGGCAGATCCTCCAATCTAGAACCACGGAGCACCCCGTACAATCCACGGCTTGACACCACGCGATCCTCGGGGATAAAACAGGACGATCGGCTTCCCTTCCCCTGACCTCCCATAAGAGGCCTCCATGCGCCGTCTCCGCATCCTCGTTCACGCAGTCGCCACCATACCTATAGTAGTGGCCTCGAGCTCGACGACACGCCTCGCCGCCCAGGACCTCACCCCACCGAGCGCCAAAGTCATCGCCAGAATCGACACCCTCCACGGCGACATCCGCACCGACAACTACTTCTGGATCCGCGAGAAAACCAACCCCGAGGTCATCTCTTACCTCAACGCGGAGAACGCGTACACCGCCGCGCGGATGAAGCACACCGAGGCGCTCCAGCAGCGCCTCTACGACGAGATGCTCGGCCGCATCAAGGAGACCGACCTCTCCGTCCCCTTCCGCGACCACGGCTACTGGTACTACAACCGCACCGAGAAGGGTAAGTCCTACCCCATCCGCCTCCGCAAAAAGGGCAGCCTCGACGCGCCCGAAGAAGTCATCATCGACGAGAACGCGCTCGCCGCCGGGAAGAAGTTCTCGCAGCTCGGCGACTTTGCGGTGAGTCCCGGCTCATCGCGGCTCGCCTACCTGCACGACACCACCGCGCTCCGGGTCTACACGCTCTACGTCAAAGACCTCCGCACCGGCGCCCTGCTCGGCGATTCGATCTCGTCCGTCGTTCCCTCGGTGGCTTGGGCCAACGATACCGTTCTCTTCTACCAGACCGCCGATTCCGCCCGCCGATCCAACGCGGTCTGGCGGCACGTGCTCGGCACGCCCAAGTCGAGCGACGTCAAAGTGTTCCAGGAGGACGACGTCCTCGACAACGTCGGCGTCAGCCGCTCCAAGAGCGGCAAGTACATCTACATCTCGGACGATGGCTTCACGTCGTCCGAGTGGCGCATGATTCCCACCGCCACCTCGACCGCTATGCCGCAGGTCATCGCCATGCGGCGACCGAATGTCGAGTATGGGATCGATGACATCGATGGCTTCTTCCTCATGACCACTAACGACGGCGCGCGGAACTTCAAGGTTCAGCGCATCCCGACGAACGCGGTCAACTCCGGCCAGTGGGTCGACTGGATTCCCCACACCGATTCCGTTTTCATCGAGTTCCTCGAGCCGTTCAAGAACAACGTCGTCGTCGTGGAGCGCTCGGGTGGATTGCGCCGGCTTCGCGTCGTGGATCTCAAGTCCAACGCGACCCACTACATCACCTTCCCCGAGCCGGCGTACGCCGTGAGCCCGACGCAGAACGCCGAGTTCGATACGCCGACCCTCAGGTTCTCGTACTCGTCGATGATCACGCCGCCGTCCACGTTCGATTACAACATGGCGACCAAGCAGCGCGAGCTGAAAAAGCGCGTTGAGGTGCCCGGTTATGATGCATCGCGCTATGAAGTGCGGCGCTTCATGGTCACCGCCCGCGACGGCGCGCATGTTCCCGTTTCGATGATTGTCCTCAAGAACGGCTGGAAGCAGGACGGAACGCACCCGCTGCTTCTCTACGCCTACGGGTCCTACGGCGCGACGACCGAAGCGAATTTCAACTCGTCGGTGCTGAGCCTCGTCGACCGTGGCTTCGGCTACGCAATCGCGCACATCCGCGGCGGGCAGGAGATGGGTCGCCAGTGGTACGACGACGGGAAGATGATGAAGAAGAAGAATACTTTCTTCGATTACATCGATGTCGCTGACTATCTCGAGAAGCAGAGCTACACGAGCAAGGACAGGATGATCGCCAACGGGGGCAGCGCCGGCGGTCTCTTGATGGGCGCCATCACCAACATGCGTCCCGATCTGTTCCGCGCCGTCGTCGCGGACGTGCCCTTCGTCGACGTCATCAACACGATGATGGATGCTTCGATTCCTCTTACTGCGCAGGAGTGGCAGCAGTGGGGGGATCCACACATCGCCGAGCAGTACGCGTACATGAAGACTTATTCGCCTTACGACAACGTCGCGCGGAAGGCGTACCCCTGGCTGCTCGTGACGACATCCTTGAACGATTCGCAGGTTGGGTACTGGGAGCCGGCTAAGTGGGTCGCCAAGCTGCGGGCGCTGAAGACCGACTCGAATCCGCTTTACATCAAGATCAACATGGCGGGCGGGCATGGCGGGAGCTCGGGGCGGTACGACGTGCTGCGCGAGAGGGCGTTCCGCTACGCGTTTATGCTCGACGCGGTGGGGATGACGGACAGTCCGTAGCGAACCAGGCTTGCCGCGAATCGGCTCTACGAGCGGCTCGCGACAGGCGTCGGTTTTACCCGGTCAGCCGGCCCGACGTTGAGCTTCCGAGGAGCGCGCGGGTGGACCCCCCAGCCTGCTCGAGAGCGTCGGCTTTACAGTGCGCTCCGAGGCCTGCGGCCCGCCTTTCTTGGCGGACATTCTGCTCGTCGCCCAACGGAGGCTGTAATGATGCTATAAGGAACTCGGAGTATCCTCGGGGTCTCACTCTTTCGCCAAAAAAGAAGCATTTTTATACGGATAACATATGGCTTTTGTTGAAACTCATGTTCCCGACCGCTACCGCCCCGGGGTGCCAAAACCGGCCACGCCACTCTTGTCCATCGTCATCCCGACCTGGAACGGTGGCCGCCAGCTTTCGGCGACTCTCACCCACATGCGCGAGTTTCGCACGGGCCTGGAGTTCCAAACGGAGATAGTCATCGTCGACGACTGCAGCGAGCGCTCGACGGCGCGAATCGCTGGCGATTTCGCGGACGACAACGAGTTGACGGTCGTCCTGAGGAACGAAAGAAACCGGGGCAAGGGACACGCGGTCGCGCGGGGGATGCTTCACGCGAGCGGAGCCTACCGGATTTTCGTCGATTCCGACCTGGCATATCCGAGCTCCCAGATCGCCAAGCTCCTGCTGGCGTTGGAAGCAGGCAGCGACGTGGCGATCGCGTGTCGTGTGCTGCCCGAATCACGCTACGTGATGAGTCCCACCTTCTTTCACTATCTCTACACCCGTCACTTGATGAGCCGGCTCTTCAACCGGCTGGCACAAGCGGTCCTTCTGCCTGGCATTCTGGACACCCAGGCCGGACTCAAAGGATTTTCCGCCCGTGCGGCGCAGATAGTCTTCTCACGTCAGACGCTGAGCGGTTTCGGCTTCGACCTCGAATGTCTCTTCGTCGCGAGGCTGCACGGCTTGAAGATCGAGCAGGTGCCGGTGCACTTTTACTACAGCGACGAGCCGAGCACGATCTCGTTTGCGAGGCACGGGGCGCGGATGATGATGGATCTGGTCCGCGTCCGCCGAAATGGTGTGCGTGGGATCTACGCCTAGTCCGACACGCCTCATCATCAACGCCGACGACTTCGGAATCTCGCGCGGCGTCAACATCGGAATAATCGAGGCGGCGGTAGCGGAGGTGGTTACCTCCGCATCTATGATCGTCAATCTGCCAGACTTCGTGGACGCTCTCGACCGTGCGCAGTCGTGCCCTACTCTCTCACTCGGCCTTCACCTGAATTTCACTGTCGGGCGCCCTCTCACCGGCGCGCCGTCGCTGACACGGCGCAGTACCGGCGAGTTCTACGCGCTGCCCGTGTTAGTCGCTCGGGCTTCTCTCGGACTTCTGGATGCGTCGGATATAGCCCGCGAGTGCCTGGCGCAGATCGATCGAATGATCGAGGCGGGATTCCCACCGACGCACCTGGACAGTCATCGACACGTTCACGCTCACCCGGCAATCTCCGCGGCGGTCATTAGAGCCGCCGCCTCCAAAGGCGTCTTCCAGGTGCGCGTCCCCTGCGAGCCGTTGGCGGTAAACGCGCGCGACTGGCGAGCTACGATCAAGAAAGCGGGACTTCTGATCTGCGCTCGTCTGTCAGGGCTGACGGCCGCCGCCGATGGCGCGAATCATTTCGTCGGCGTTTCATTGCAGGGCGGGAGATTCTTCGCGACGCGACTGTTCGCGTTGATTCGGCAATTGCCAGCGGGAACGACGGAGCTCATGACCCACCCAGGCTACGCTGATGCCTCGCTCGCTGAGCAAGACAGCTACACGCTGGAGCGAGAGACCGAGCTGAGGGTGCTGTGTTCCCACGAATTTCGAGAGCTGTTGGTTCGCTGCGGGGTGACGCTAACCAGCTTCGGCGATCGGCCGTCGATCGTTCCGCAAGAGGGCCAGCTCGCCCAGCATCACTAGCCAGAGGATCGTCAGGGGAAGAGCGAGTCGTGTTTCCGGTGCGAGCATGTGCTTGATCGCGTCCGGCACCAGTTCCGTGCCGCTCACCGCAACCAGGAAGTAGACAATCGCGAACAACGCGGTTCGCCACGCCGAGCGTGGGAACGCGAGGTACCAGATGACCATTCCGCACAGCGCGATCACCGCGGACTGACGCTCCGCGCGGTGGTTGAACACGACACAGAACACCATTACGAAGCCGAGGAACTGCAGCCGCAGCTTCCTGTCATTCCAATCGCGCATGCGCAGGATCAGCACCGCGAGAAGGGTTGCGCATCCGATCAACTGCACCGGCCAGGCAGGCCAGGTAATGCCGGCGTCGCGAAAAAGCTCCATCGCACTCGACCCGACAAGCCCGGCTTCGACGCGCTCGAGCACGCTCCAGGACTCGTATTGAGCGGCAAGCGCGCCCGGTGAGATTACAAGCAGCGGAAGCGCAATCAGAATTGCCATACTCAGGACCGTAATCAGTAAAGCACGCACGCGATCGCGGCGGGGCAGTGCGAAGCTGAGCGCCGCAAGCGGGAATATCTTGGTCACCGTACCGAGCGCGATCGCAATCGCGCCGCGCCAGAGCCAGCCGCGCTCGAAGCTCACGAAGGCGACGATGATGAGCGCGGCAACGAGGGCGTTGCTCTGGGACGACTGCATCGAGCGAAGTGCAGGAAGAGACACGAGCGCCTGCGCGATGGCCCACTGCTCGCGAGGCAGAAGCAGCCGCAGCGCAAAGAAGATCGCGACCGCATTGACCACGTTCCAGGAAAAGAGGCCGGCAACGAATGGAAGGACGGCGAATGGAGCAAACAGCAGCGCGAAGGAGGGGGAATACTTGAAGTAGTCGCGCGCCTGATCGAGTCGCAGCACGTACAGGTCATTGTTCGCGAGCAGATTCCAGAATGAGGCGCGGAAGATTGCAAAGTCGTTCGGGAAGCCGAACACCCCGCGCTGGATGGTGACGATGAGCGCCGCGGAGACGTAGATCAGGAGGAGCAGCCGCTGATCGAGGATCAATCTCGTGAGCTTCGTCTTCAGGTCCTTGAAAGACAGAGAAACCCCGGAGTAATGGTTACGTTGTCACGATTTTCGTAAACTTTCCCGGTTGAAAGGTATTCCCAAAGGTAGGGAGTAACTCTTCCTTGGCGACCAGAATCGCGACGGCTTTGGCGATCTTTTGCGTGTGGCGCCTATTTCGCACCAATATGGGTGCGATCTAGCTCGCGCCTTTCTCAATCTTTATCTATCCGGCCGACCAATGCCTCGACTTCGTTTCCTTCTCGCCGCCCTATGCTCGATCCTCACCATCAGGGTTGGAGCGCAGACGAGCGCGCCGGCGCCCGTGAACGGCGGGTTCCCCCTCGTTTCCCCCTCTGCCCCGCGAATCCTTTTCGAATCGAATCGGACCGGGAAAACGCAGCTCTGGATCATTTCCGCGGACGGGACCGGTGAGAGGCAACTCACCAACCGCGACGGCGACGTGAGCGGGCAGTGGGCACCTGATGGCAAATCGATCTTCTACAGCGTGATGATTCGGGATACGAGCTGGCTGTACGAGCTCTGGCCGGACAGCTCGCGCGAGCGCACGATCGGGGCGTTCACCGGCCGCGGGCCGCAGCTCTCACCGGCGCGGACCAGGGTCGTTTACGACGTCGGTCCCTGGACTGCTTCGCACCTGGTGCTTACCGATGGGCAGGGCCGCGGGGGTCGACAAGTGACTGATGACTCGCTGACGGTTTGGCGCGGGGTGTGGTCGCCGAATGGTCGCGAGCTGGCATACACGGTGAGCAAGAAAAGCGGCATGAGTGTGTGGGTCATGAACGAGGACGGATCGAACCCGCACCAGGTGACGCACCTTACGCCCGAGGAAGGACGGGCACAAATGCCGGCGTGGCATCCCGACAGTCATCAGCTGGCATTTCAGGCCAACGCGAATTCACCCAAAGGCAAGTCCACCCTGTGGCTCGTCAACTTGCAAACCACCGGCGCCCGGGAGATTGCTCCCCACACTGAGGCTTTTCTCGACGAGACGCCGAGCTGGTTTTCCGATGGGAGGCGAGTCGCGTTCCAGAGCAACCGCAGCGGACGGATGGAGATTTGGACCGTCAACACCGACGGGTCGAACTTGCAGCGGGTGACGGGGCCCGGCAGGTAGTCTTCCGTTAGTTGTTTCGCCTACAGCCGGTAGTCTTCAGTTCCCTCTTTTCACCACGGCGACCCAGGCGCGAATTCGCGGGTCGAGGACGTCGAGTGGGAGAGCCCCCTGGCTCAGGATCTGATCGTGGAAGGCGCGAATGTCGAACTTGGGTCCGAGCTCCTGCTCCGCGTATTTCCGGAGCGCCTTGATCTCCAGCTCCCCGCTCTTGTACGCCAGGGCCTGCGCCGGATCCACGATGTAGCGATCGACTTCCTGCGTGATGTCCTGCGCGGTCTTAGCGCTGTTGGCCGTGAAATAATCGATCGCCTGCTGGCGCGACCAGCCGAAGGAATGGATTCCAGTGTCGATCACCAGCCGGATCGCGCGCCATATCTCGTAGGTGAGCTGTCCGAACTTGGAGTACGGATCCTTGTATAGTCCCAGCTCGGGGCCGAGGCTCTCGGAGTAGAGAGCCCATCCTTCGACAAAGGCCGTGTATCCACCGTACCGCCGGAATTCGGGGATCCCCTCGAGCTCCTCCTGGATTGCTATCTGAAGATGATGACCTGGTACCGCTTCGTGCGCCGTGAGGACTTCCATCTCCCACGTCGGTCGGCTGTCGAGCTTGTAGGTGTTGACGAAGAACTGGCCGGCCCGATGCGCCTCAGGGGAGCCGCCCTGATAGTAAGCGGCAGTCTGGGATGGCGCAGCGTAGGACGGAATCGTCGAGACTCCGTAAGTAAGGCGTGGCAACTTGCCAAACAGTTTTGGCAGCTCCGGATCGATCCGCTTGGTGATGTCACGATACGCCCGGACGAGAGCGGCCGAATCCGAGTAGAAGAACTTCGGGTCGGTGCGGAGCATGTTGGTGAAGGCGGCGAAATCACCGCTGAATCCCGTCGAACGAATGAGGCTGTCCATCTGAGCGCGGATGCGCTTCACCTCCGCCAGACCCAGATCATGGATTTGCTGCGGAGTGCGTGTAGTGGTCGTTTGAACTCTAATGTTGTACGCGTACCACGCCGCGCCGTCGGGTAGCGCGCTCATCCCGATGCTCTCTCGCGAGCGCGGGAGATAGGTATTGGTGAGATAGCTCTGCAGCCGCTGGAACGCCGGCCGGTCCTGCGCGTTGTAAGCGCGCACCGCATCGGCGCGAAGGCGCGCTCTGTCGCTCTCGGCGATTCCAACGGGGAAGCTGGCAAAAGGAGCCAGCAGCGGACTCTTTAGCGGATCTTCGGGAACCAGGTTCCCAACCTGCGCGGGAACATCTCTCAGCGTGATGCGCGGTGGTGTTATGCCGCGTTTTACACCGCTGTCCAGCAAGGCAATCGTTTGGTCGACGAGGGCTGGCAGCGCGCGCAATCGGGCGATGATGTCGGTGTAATCCTTGACCGAAGCCGCAGACATCGCGTTAATGGTCGAGGCGGAGTACTGCGGGCCCTGCTGCTGCGTGAGCTGGAGGAGATCTCCCGGGAATCGCGTTCCTTCAATCGTTTCCTCGACACCCCTCTTGAAAATATCGTAGCTCAATTGGTCCGGAGTGTTCAATCGGCCCCGGTTGATTGCGCGCACAACCTTAAGCTCACTGTTCACATCTGCTCGACGCCGGTTGATTGCGGCAAATGAAAGATCGGTCCAGCGATCGTTCTGTCCGGGATAGCCGACGTACGTCGCTGCCTCCGGGTAGACGACGTTGTTGTACTCCCAATCGAGATCGAACAGGCTATGGAGCTTCGCACTATCACTGAGTGCCGTCGCCGTGGCGAGCGCGGCGAAGCGCGGCGAGAAATCCTGTCGAGCGTCTCGCTGCGCGGTGAGCACACCCGGGCTCAGAATGAGAATCGAAAGCCAGAGGGAAGCTGGGTAGCAGCACGATTGCAGTCGGCGTCTCATGGTGATCTCCGGTTAGAGGTACAATTGCGCCCCCTCGCTTGACGGTCAAGACAATTCTCTGTTCGAGAATACTGAAATGTGACTTTCAGAAGGCATCCTGAAGTCTCCCTCTCTGATGGCCGCAATGCCGGCCTACCACACTGGAGACTGACAATGAACCGCCTACTTATCGCGGTCACCCTGATGTTCGCCTCGGCGGCATCGGCTCAGACCGCTAACGATCCCTCCGCCACACTGCGCAAAGTGCTACCCACGAAAGTCGCCGAACACGTTCTTGCGACGATCGCGGATGCGCGCTCGCACTCTCTCCCTGCGGCGGCGCTCGAGCAACAGGCGCTGCGTCTCGCGCGCACTGGTGCGAAGCCCGCTGATGTCGAGAAATCAATCGATAGAAGCGCCGACAACATGAAGCGGGCGAAGGGAGCACTCGAGAAGAATGGCCGCAAGCCTACCAACGACGAAGTCGTTGCCGGTAGCAAGCTGATTGGCCGCGGTGTCGATGGCTCCAAGGTCAGCGACTTCGCACAAACGGCCCCGAGTGGGCGGTCGCTCGCTGTTCCGCTCTACGTCACGGGAAGCCTGATGGATCGCGGACTCAAGTCCGACGCTGCACTGGCGCGCGTTCACACGCGACTAATGCAGAAGGCGACCGACAGACAGCTCACCGCCGAGGCGAATGCAACGGCGAGTGAGAAGCGTCCGGCGACAGCCAATAAGGAAGGCGGCCTGGCGCATCGCCCGGCGACGGTTGGTGCAATGAACCGTCCCGGGGTTACGCCGCCGCGCCCGGTTACACCGGGAAGCAAGAGATAGTTTTCCCGCTTACAGATTGACGGTTGAAAAGAGCGCCGGCGCCAACATGGGTCGGCGCTCTTTAGTTCCCAAACCCGAAGACGATCTTCACGTCGAATGTCAGCTCGGCAACGGTCACTATCATCGAGCAGCGCGTCGGAAGGAGTTTGGCAGCGAGGCTCACGGTGAATCTCGCTGCCAAAGACATTCCGCTTTCCAGGAGATCGAGAGAGACACTCGGATCGCCCCCTCGGATGCTTACTGCCTGGTCCAGCCCACCGCAACACCAAGCTGCCTGGGCCCACCCGCTATCACGATTCTCTGCATACTCAGGTTGACAGCGACCCCGGATGAGTGAGTCCACGCGAGCGCCGCACCGAGAGTGGGTCTGGTTCCGCTGTGGATTCCGTCAAAGAGCGCGATCCGTCCAAACCCGATTCCCGGTGAGATCGCCGCGGAGAGATGCGATTGCGCGATGAACGGCCGGCCGACACCAAACACGACGGCGGACGCGACGGAAGCGGCGGTGGTTTGAGACTCACCGCGATAATGAGCGCCTCCCACATCGACGCGGAGTCCGACGCTGCCGGAAGGCTCATCGACGTCGCCGTGCTGCCAGAGTGTCGATTGCAGACTAGCGCCACCCGAAACCCACGAAGGGCAGGCGGCGCACGAAAGCGTAAGGTACGCTCCCGTGATTGACAGCTCGCTGCTCGCGAAGGGGAGTTGCTGGAACACCGTAACACCGGTGTTGTTGTGAATCGCGTCGTGCACGTCGTATCTCCAGCGCTCGTACCGCATCCACACATTGCCCTGACGCGAATCGTCGTCGCCCGCCTCGTGTGCGAGGGGAGCCAATGCCCCGACGGGCGACAGGATAAGTGCGTCCCACGCCGCACGATCGCTGGCGGATTGCGCCGCAACCGCGCAGGGGATCACCCCTGACGCCAGAAACACTCCCGCCCACACTGCCGCGAACCCTCGAATCAGCTGCTCCTCCCTGCTCTGTGGCCTCCTTTAGTGACTGTTCTTTCGGGGTGAATGTCACCGTTTTCAGGGTCGGCGGCGCCGCGATCGGGATCTCAAATCGGTCGCCGGGGTGGGCATCCCAGATTTTGTCGACCAGGGTTTTCGGAGTCATCGGGCTTCTGTGATCATGATTTCTTTGATCGCTTCTCTCAATTATTCGTACTCGGTCAAGATTACGCCATGCCTTCTCAAAAAACAGCGCTGCTGCCCGCTCCCCGGCGGCGATGTTTTCCTCACTTTTTGAGGGACCGCTCGAGCAGGACTCGCGCGACGTCATCGAGCGAGCTTCCGACTGCCTCCAGCGCCACTCCCACGTGGTAGATCAGATCCGCCGCCTCTTCGGTGGAACGAGCGGCGTCTCCGTCGGCGCACGTTGTAACGAGCTCGGCGCTTTCTTCCCCGATTTTCTTGAGACGTAGATTGCGGTCGACGAGCAGCTCGCGGGTATAGCTTGGCGACTTCTTCCCATTTTCGCGCAATGCCGGCTCGGCGTCAGCCCCGGATTCCTCCTTCATTGTCGCATGCCGGAGCGCAATCGTCGCCGCCAGGGCCGACCAGACGTTCGGTGCAGCGCTCTCGTCGAAACACGAAACAGCGCCGGTGTGACACGCGGGTCCGGCCGAGATCACGCGGGCGAGCACCGTGTCGCCGTCGCAATCGAGTGTGAGGGACACGACTCTCTGCACGTTGCCGCTGGTCGCGCCCTTACGCCACAGGCCGCGAGTGCGGGAGCGGTAATGCATCTCGCCGGTCTCAACGGTGCACTCGAGCGCTTCGCGGTCTGCGTTCGCCACCATCAGCACGCTGCCGGTCACCGCGTCCTGCGCCACGACTACGACGGTCCCGCTGTCCTTGTCGAAACGCACTGCGTCGAGATTCAAGCCGACGCTCATGAGTCCGTTCCCGCTGATGCCACTACGCCCTCAGGGCCGAGAATCTCTCGGACGATTGTGCCAAGCTTCGCGTTGGTTGCTATCGCGTCGCCACCAAAGGCGGTGGCCCTCCCCCGCCAGTCGGTGAACACACCCCCCGCCTCGTTGATGATCGGCATCAGCGCCGCGCCGTCCCAATCCGCGATCACATCGTCGACCATGATGTCGGCACGCCCGGTGGCGACGAGCAGGTAGCCGTAGCAATCCCCCCACGTCCGCATTGTGCGCGCGCCATCCTGCAGCCGCATCCAGCGCTCGCGCCTCGCCGCGTCGCGAATGAACCGCGCGTCCGTTGTGACCAATCGCGCGTTGCCCAGTTCCGCAACCGTGGACACGGCCGCGCGTGCGCCGTTCCACCAGCATCCCTCGCCGGGAGCCGCAAAGATGATCTCGTCCAGTGAGGGGAAATACGCGGCCCCGGCGATCACGCTGTCTGCTTCGGCTACCGCGACGAGCGTTCCCCAGAGCGGCACTGTCTGGAGAAACGTGTACGTTCCGTCAATCGGATCGAGGATCCATCGCCGCGCCGCACCCGAGCGCACCGGTGGCAGCTCCTCGCCGATAATGCCGTCGTCCGGGAATCGCTGCTCGATCCATTGGCGTGCCGCTCGCTCTGCGTTGATGTCGGCGATGGTCACCGGTGATCCGTCGTTCTTCGTGCGTGTCTCCGGACTGCGGCCGTAGTGCCGCTTCGCGATATCACCGGCAATGCGAGCAACCTCCGCGACCGCGCCCATGTAAATCCCGATATCAGTCACGCAGCCGTCCTCACCGGAATGCTGGCCGCTTGCAGTGCCCATTTCAGGCTGCGGATATCCGTCGTAGCATCGTGCAGAACTCCAGCAAGGAGCGCCGCGTCGGCGCCGCCCCGGACAAAGGCGTCAACAACGTCGCGAGCGGAACCCGCACCGCCCGATGCGACGACTGGCACTGTAACCACCGCCGCTACCGCCGACAGCAATTCGATGTCGTAGCCGGAGCGAGCTCCGTCACGATCGATGCTTGTCAGAAGAATCTCGCCGGCCCCCAGCTCCGCGCACCGTTTCGCCCATTCAATTGCGTCCAGTCCCGTAGGCTCGCTCCCCCCATTCACGTAGACTTCCCAGCTCTCGCCCCTTCTCAGAGCGTCGATGCTCGCGACCACGCATTGCGATCCGAATCGGCTGGCCGCGTGCGTCAACAGCTCCGGGTGCAGAACGGCAGCGGAGTTGACCGCGGTCTTGTCCGCCCCAGCGCGCAATGCATTCGCGATATCGTCGACCGTTCGCATCCCCCCTCCGACTGTCAGCGGGATGAACAGCCGCTCGGCGGTGCGTCGAACGAGATCCAGCAACGTGCCCCTCCCTTCACTGGTGGCGGCGATGTCGAGGTAGACGATCTCATCCGCACCCTGCGCCTCGTAGCGCTCGGCAAGCACAACCGGATCGCCGGCGTCGCGAAGATTCACGAAGCCCGTTCCCTTGACGACGCGGCCGTCCATCACATCGAGACACGCGATGATTCTATTCGTCAGCATCACTCACACTCAGCGAAATCGATCCTTTCGTGCTGACCGTCTCTCCGGTATCCACGAGCGCGTCACGAAGCGCCAGCCCGAGCGCCTTGAACGCGGCCTCCACGATGTGATGCCGGTCGTTCCCGCGCAGCACGATGATGTGGATCGTCGCGCGCGCCTCGTTGCTAAACGATCGCATCCAGTGATCGTAGAGCCCGCTGGGCAGTGGCCCCTCGTAATAGGGCCGCCCCCCGATGTCGACCGACACCTGGACGAGAGCGTCGTCCATCGGCACCACGCGATTACCGTATCGCGCCGCCCCCGACGGAATGATCTCCCTGAACGCGTGGCCGAGCGTCAGCGCCACGTCCTCGACCAGGTGGTGCGTGAGATCACTGCGCGCCTGAACGTCGAGAGTCAGTCCGGAGTAGCGGGCAAAGGCGTTGAGCATATGATCGAGAAAACGGTTTCCCGTTTTGCTGCCGCTCTTTCCACCTCCGGCCCGCAGCTCCACGCGGATGGAAGTTTCGCTCGTCTCTCTCTTCGCGACGCTCATTCAGGGAATTCCTCGATGATTGTTTGCGGATCCAGCACGCCCGTATAGAGCGCCATTCCGACGACTGCCGCGCTGGCACCCAGCTCGGCCAGCGCGCGGAGGTCATCAACGCCACGCACTCCGCCGGATGCCTGAAGCGGCGGCTTCGAGCGGAGGGCGAGCTCCCGCATCAGAGTCACGTCGGGGCCTTCCATGCGACCTTCTCTCTCAACAGCCGTGACGAGAATCGCGGCGAGGGGGAGCGGGCTCAGCTCGTCGATGAAGTCGATTACGTTCTGCGAGCCTGTTTCCGACCAGCCGCGTGTCACGAGCCGGCGTGCTCTCGCATCCGCGGCGACTATGATCCTGTTCGGGTAGCGGGACACCGCGTCCTCGAGCCAGGCGCGATCCTCGATGGCGCGCGTGCCGAGGACGACTTCGGATGCGCCGGCATCGAGTAATTCCGCGATCGTCTCGAGATCACGCACTCCGCCACCGCACTGCACGTTCGCACACGCGCCGAGTATTGCGGTCACGATCTCCCGATTCGATCCCCGCCCTGTTGCGGCGTCGAGGTCGACCAGATGAATGCGGCCAAATCCCAGACGCGCCCACCTTTCCGCGACAGCCAACGGATTCGGGATACGGACGCGCTCGTCGGTATACGACCCTCCGACTAGCTGCACGCAGGCGCTGTCGCGCAGATCGATCGCGGGAATCACCTGCATTCGATCAGATCCTCGATCACCGCGTTGACGAAAGCGCGTCCCGCGAACGAGCTCTTCTCCGGGTGGAACTGGACGCCGACGGTATTCGCGCTGCGAACCATCGAGGCGAACCTGGCATCCTGGTGCGTCGTCCAGGCGAGGATCGGCGATTCATCCTCGGGCTCGCAGATATAGGCGTTCGCGAAGTACGCAGACCCGAGGCTGGCTCTTTTCTGTCCGTTTCCACTTTCGCGCCATTCGATGTCGTTCCAGCCCATGTGCGGCACCTTCGGCGTGCGGAGGCGCGTGACCTTGCCCGGGATGAGCCCAACGCCCCTCCCTGGCGACTCTTCACTCGCATCGAAGAGGAGCTGCATGCCGAGGCAGATGCCAAGACACGGAAGGCCATCTGAGAGTGCGGCGCGGAGATCGGCCTGCCCACTCTGCATGGCGCTGGCGGCCGCGCCAAAAGCTCCGACGCCGGGAAGAACGAGGCAATCAGCTTGCATCGCCACGCGCAGATCTGTCTCGACCGTGACATTTCTTCCATCCGCCGCGATCGCCTTCGCCAGCGAGTGAAGGTTGCCGGCGCCGTAGTCGAAGATCACGAGGCGCGTCATGTCGTCTCTCGTGAGGTCGTCACGAATTGACTCATGCCGACGCTACCATCGCATCGAGGCAGCGCTGCATCATTTCCCATGGTCCGATCGCGATCCGGATCGCGTCACCGATGCCGGTTAGGCCCGGCAATGCGCGAACGCGGATTCCCGCGCGCTCGAGCCGGCTGGCGGTCGCAGCGCAATCGTCGACCGGCACGAGCACGAAATTGGCCGACGACTCCAGTGACGCGAAGCCACGCTTGGCCAACTCCGCGCGGAAGTCCGACCGGTTGGCGACAACTTCGTCTACGCGTTCGTCCACCCAGGCCCGGTCACTGTCCAGAGCCGCGATCGCCGCGCGCTCCCCCAGTGCATTGACCTTGTACGGACCGCGCGCCTTCAATACTTCGGCGATCAGTTCCGGCGAGCCGATGCCAAAACCCACTCGGAGCCCGGCGAGTCCAAATGCCTTGGACATCGTTCGCGTGACGAGGACCGGGCGACCGCTCGACGCAAGATCGGTGAAGCTGTCGCCACCGAACTCTGCGTACGCCTGATCGATGATCACGAGGCCCCGCGCGTTCTCTACGATCTGCTCGACCGTTCTGCGGGGCAGCGCTCCGCCGGTCGGATTGTTGGGCGAGCAAAGGTAAATGATGCGTGCGCCCGTCTCGAGCATCGCATCGACATCGACGTCGAACGAGCGAGTGAGCGGGATCGCAACGGGACAGAGCCCGTTCGTCCGCGCGAAGACAGGGATCATGCTGAACGAAGGCTCGGGCAGACACACCACCTCGCCCGGTTCGGCAAAGGCTCGGATGGCGGAATCGAGCACGTCGTCTGAGCCGCAGCCGCACGCAATCATGTCGGCGGACACGCCCACATAATCAGCGAGCGCCGCGGCAAGCGCCGGCTCGTACGCAACCGGATATCGCGTAACGTCCTCGTCTCGGACCGCCGCGAGCGTGCGCAACGCCGCGGGTGGCGCTCCCCACAGGTTCGTATTGTCGCTGAGGTCGACGCTGCACCGGCCGCGCGGCGTAGAGTAAAGCGCGATCCCGCGATAACTCTCGCGCGCCAATGCGGCGACGGAGTCGGCTCCGCGATTGTCGGCGGCGGACCCAGCTGCGCGATTGTCGTTGGCCGTCAGCATGGAGCGGTCCAGCCGAGCGCGGCGGCGGCGTGCGAGGGCAGACCCTCCGCATTGGCGAGAATGGCGGCGTCCGCTGCGAGACGCTGGGCAGCCGCTCGAGTCACTTTCTGGTACGACGTCCAGCGAACGAAGTCGAGCAGCCCGAGTCCGGAGTAACTGCGCGCCAGCCCGCCGGTTGGCAGAACGTGATTGCCGCCGGTTATGTAGTCACCGAACACGACCGACGACTGCTCGCCGAGGAACACACAGCCCGCGTTCCGGATGTCGGGTAGCACGCGCTCCGCATCGTCGAGCGCCAACAGTAGGTGCTCGGGGGCAAAATCGGTCGCGAACTCGACTGCCTCGTCGATCGAATCGGCTCGCAGCAGGGCACCCCTCTGCTCCAGCGCACCGCGAGCGACTTCAGCGCGTGGGGCATCCGGCAGGCTTTGCTCGATGGCGCTACCGATCGACAATGCAGTCTCGTCATCGAGACAAACGACGACAACGCAAGCGTCCACATCGTGCTCCGCCTGCGCGACGACTTCGCGGGCGATTGCGCGCGCGTCGCAACCTGCATCGCAAATAACCAACAGCTCGCTCGGCCCCGCCGGAGAGTCGATCCCCACATCCCTGCTGACCTGAAGCTTCGCCTCGGCTACGTATGCGTTTCCCGGCCCGACGATTCTGTCGACGCGCGGAACGCTCTCGGTGCCGTACGCCATTGCCGCGATCGCGCCGGCGCCACCCAGGGCGAACACCCGATCCACTCCTGCGATTTCGCACGCGGCCAGCACGACCGCCGCCGGGTACCCGTCTCTTTGCGGCGGAGAGCAGAGAATGATTTCGGAAACACCGGCGGCGCGCGCGGGAATGCCCGCCATCAGGACGCTGCTCGCGTACGCGGCGCGCCCGCCCGGCGAGTAGATCCCCACTCGCCGCAATGGATCGGGCCGCCGGCCGACCGTCACACCCGGCTCGGTCTCGACTTCCACCGTCTGTGGCGGAGCCGCGGAGTGAACCATCTCGATGTTCCGCGCCGCACGCTCGAGCGCGGATCGGAGCCGCGGATCAATCTCCGCGAGCGCACCTCGTCGAACGCCGCTCGGTACCTCGAGGGCCGCGAGCGCCACTTCGTCGTACCTGCGCGCCATCTCGCGCAGTGCACGGTCGCCATCCACACGCACGCGGCGCACTATCTCCTCAGTCGTCTCGCGCACGAGCCAGTTCGTCACGCCCGTTCTGCGCAGGACGGAAGCGCGCTCGTCCGCGGATAACGCGATTAAAGCGCCCGTGTATCTCCAGCCCGTTTTCTGGATAGTCTGGCTCACGGCATCAGGCGCTCCACCCGCGTGACGAGAATCCCACTGGCATCGAGTGCCTTGAGCGCGCCGATCGTTTTGTAGACGGTCGCCGCATCGACTACTGCGTGCACCGCGACACGGTCACCACCGTTCAGAATGTCGATCACGGTCGGACCGTTGATGCCGGGAATGATCTGCTTGACGGCGTCGAGCGACCGGCGGGGCACGTTCGCCATCAGGTACCTCTTGCCGCGCGCTCTCACGACCGAATCGAGCGCCATGATGAGCGAGTCGAGCGCCTCGCTTTTGGCCCGCTCGAAAACGGTGTCGCATCTCGTGACGAGCTGTGCACGTGAGGTGAGGAGCGTGCCGATCTCGCGCAGGCCGTTGACTCTGAGCGTCGAGCCCGTCGATGTGATATCAACAATGATCTCGGCGATGCCGAGGAGCGGCGCGATCTCTGCCGCGCCCGATATCGGCACGATTTCGACACCCTGGCTGCGCGCCTGAAAGAACTCCCGCGTGATGTTCGGGAAGGAAGTCGCGACACGGGTGCCGACTGCGATGTCGTCGACTGTCCTGAGGGCGCTGTCCTCTCGCGCGGCTGCGATCAGGCGGCATTCTCCGAAGCCGAGATCCAGTCGCCGCTCGACCGGCCGTCCCGATTCACGGACGAGATCCCAGCCGGTGACCCCGACATCGGCCACGCCGTCGGCAACAAACTCCGGTATGTCCTGCGCGCGGACGAATAGCGCCTCGAATTCTCCGCCGAGCGATGCGGAGAGCGCGCGATCGTCCTTCGTGAGTACCGGGAGTCCGGCATCTCCGAAGAGCTCGCGCGTATCGTCGGCGAGGCGTCCCTTGTTTGGCAGTGCGATCTTGAGCATGAGATGATTGGCGGAAAAGAAAAAGCCCGTCCAGGAATGGGACGGGCCGCGGAAGCTCTGTGAGTGGAGTCTGACTAGTCGACTATAGTCTGACGTGCACGCGCAAAAGCGCCCCGCGGCCCGTGAGGCCGTGGTGGCTGTGCGCATGGCGAAGTGAAGTGAACGTGGTCATTGCTTCAATGCTAAACGCATCGCGCGGGGAGCGCAACCGTACTCATTAAGTTGCAGCTG
>JADGQV010000108.1 GCA_017881465.1 Gemmatimonadaceae bacterium | reverse complement strand
GGGTCTGCTGTCGATTCGCGCTGTCGATTGGGTCACCGAGACCCAACGCCACGCCTCTGATCACGATTCGAAAGCGCATTTCTCATCGTTGCCTGGTCCACCTGCTGGTATACCGTCATCACCGTCAACGGGCTCTTCCAGCCACCGAGATAGCAGAGGTCTGCCATCGGGGTGTCGGCCTTCATGTCGTTCACAAACTTTCGACGAAGGCTGTGCCAGCCTAGCCTGGCCGTGCGTGGTATCTCGGCCAACTTCTCCGATTTCCGCCACCAGTCCCGAACCAAATGCCGCGACACTGACTTCGACGAATCGTCCGGAGATGGAAACAGCCACCCGTCACCAATCGATTCGCGCTTCCGCCGTGCTTGCTCGAGGGCCCGTACTGCTTCTCCGGAAAGCGGCGGACTGTGCTCCATCCCAATCTTATCGTTCTCCGCCCGCTCACGGGCGGGTGATCGTAAGCGCCTTTTGTACACTCACGACATCGAGCCTCACGCCCGATAGGCGTGAGGGGATCGATCCTCGACGGTGATGATATTGACGGGCATAGTGATGAGGACTGTCTTGACTTCCGGCCCCGCAGGTAATGCGTCGCTATCGTCGGAATACGCAGCCAGCTCGAACGCCTCCGGCCTCCCCGTTTTCGCCCTGGCAGGGCCGCACCCGATACGGGCTCAGGGGCTCGCACGGTCGATCTCTGTCCGCCCCATAGGCTTACCGTAAAGTGAATGCGAGTTTCGTGTGAGTTTCTACCGCGTCGAGGCCCTGCAATTCAGGTCCGCGGGAGCTGGCGACCCATTTGAGGGTGGCGAGTGCAGCTCGAATCGTATGTGGGGAGGGTTGCGCCAGGCCTGGCATGGGGGAAAATAGGCCAAAAGCGAGACCGGATACCGGCTTACATTTTCGCGATTTTTTTCTGCGAAGCGCTGCAATGGCACGGCGACTATGGCCAAATCCCTAAGAGCCCAGCAAGCGCTCCTATTACGGCACATACTAAGACGCCGATCAAGAAAGGGTGATGGCGGTTGGAGCGATGGGGGCACATACCTCGACTCGCCGCCAGTGGACCACGCTCAACCTTGTGGACTGCGGACTGACAGCATTTCGGACTGCGGACTAATTGGCGAATCCGGAGACGTCACGCTGGTAGGCCGCCCCAGGCCTCCTGCCTCCAAAACCCCTCGAAGTGAAAAATGTGGGAAGGAAATACGAAGAGCATCCCAGTCAAACGACTAGGATGCTCTTCTTCGGTTCAGGAGCCGAGGCTTCTATTTTATTGCGCGTGTTGGCTCGTAAACGACTCTCACGTCACCCAAACCGGATACATGAACGGGTCGTCCATTTTGATGACGTTGTAGCATGTCCGGCGCGATATGACGCGACACGTTCAAGAGGCTGAGATTCGTCCACGCAGTTCTGGAGGTTCCCCCTTCCTCGATCACGACGCGCTGATCTCGGTACAGCTTTACAATGCGCCGGCCATTCGTCGTCGGAAAATTGGTCACGTCGCGGTACATCACGTATCGCGCAATTGCATACACGTTGTCCGACAGGTCATCCTTCGAAAGGACCACCAGCAGCGGGTCCTTCGATGTCGGATCGCGAACCAGCCACGACAGTGCGCCGTCCATTTGCGCAGTAGGACCAAGCGCGAAGGCGATATCGCTAAATACTGGAGCCCTCTTGCCGTGATCACCGGGCGTGATAGGTCCCAACGGTGTTGCAGAAAGCGAGAATCGACCCCTTGGAGACATGATGTCGCTCATCGAAAGTCGGTTTCATGGCGGTCCATGCGCCCCATACCGCTCGGCCATTATGATGCGCAGCTCGCGCTAGTGGTCGGCGACGGCATGAAGAACCCGCCCGAGCTGATCGACTTATGGGACGCTGTTGAGCTCGAAGTAAAGCTCGCGGAAATGGATATGCTCCTCACCCAGCTCAACATTCTCGCCGTGCAGTACAATAGTTATGGGTGCTGGACGAACGATTGGCAGGTGCCGCCGGATCAGCCGCTCACCGGAACGGCCGGAGGTGGAAGCGGCGGTGGAGGGGGCGGAGGGCTATATTGCGAGTGGGAATACGTGGAGATCGACGTCAGCTCTGACGACGGTCTGACGTGGCAAGTGTGGTGGGAAGGCTCCGCACAAGTCTGCTGGTAGGCGCGCGGCGGATGACACTCCACTTCAATGAGGACTCCGTGATGAGAATCGCAACACGCCTTCTGACGCTGGCGCTCCTTCTCGGAGCGCCAGCGGGCGCGGTTGCGCAGACAAAGCACAGCACGCAATCTGCGCCGGTAGTGCACCAGTTCTCGCCAGCGACGACCCTCATCGAGCACGGCGACACGCTTACGTGGATCCACCGGCGTTCGATGTCAACGGCGCTGACCGCGAAGGACACCGTGGTGTTCCTCCTCCGGCCGGATACGGCGCTACGTCTCCGGCCGAAAGGCCCGAAAGTTCTGACGCCCGAGTTCGCGTACCAGCTTCGCGAGCTTTTGAAGATGGCGAAAAAGCAGGAAGACGTGGAGGCGCTGCTCGGGGCGAGGCTGAACTGAAGCCGCGGCAGTAATTCATCTGTTGGCCGATGATCTCTTTCAATCGATTTAACCCAACCCTCACCATTCCTGTCCGACGCGGGCATCCCATATGGATCACGTCCGCACTGGCACCAGCGGACGTGCTTGGGAATCTTCGAATGCGCGGACCGGAATCGTGACTCCTGCATCAACCCTGGGATGCCACGCTGCATCCGACTGCTTGCTAGCTGCGCGTGACGGCGAGTGAGTCTGTCTCTAAAAAGAGATCAAGCTCGAACTGCTGGAGTGTGAGTTTCAGTGTGAGTTTCTCACTGCAAAGTACTGCATAATCGCTCGGGAAATACGGCGCCGACGCCCATTTCCCCTATGAGAACGTGATTTTGTGTTGTAAATAGGTCTCCTACAAGAGCGCTTACGAATCGGGTGCTCTACCCCTGAGCTACTGTGGCAAGTTTGAGATCAGCCGTATCCCAGAGCGCGTGGCGGATATAGCGCCGATCCATTCATTGGCTTAACTGCTGGAAATGCCCTGGAGCGGACTCGAACCGCTATGCCTTACGGCACCACCCCCTCAAGATGGCGTGTCTACCAATTTCACCACCAGGGCAACATCACTTCACACGCGGCGAAACACCGCGCGCCACTGCCTGCGATCGAACTCCCAAGAAAAACTACGGGGCCGACGGGGATCGAACCCGCGACCTCTCGAGTGACAGTCGAGTGCTCTAACCAAGCTGAGCTACGGCCCCAACTACTGGAGTCAGGGTCGGAAACCCCTTCCTCACTACGCACCTTCCTTGCAACCGAGCTGCTTGTCAGACAGCCCGCCGAATAGCCCCAAGGGGAATCGAACCCCTCTCTGCACCGTGAAAGGGTGCCGTCCTAACCGATAGACGATGAGGCCGATCGATGCCTCGAAAGCATCCTTCATCCATCAATAGCGCTAACGGGATTCGAACCCGTGTTTGGGCCTTGAGAGGGCCCCGTCCTAGTCCCCTAGACGATAGCGCCGCAAAAACGAAAAACTCCCACTCCCCGCCCAGTGAAACCGACGATCACTTGATCGGTTCTTCCCCAGGCATGACAGGCCCGGCAGGAATCGAACCTGCAACCTCCGGTTTTGGAGACCGGCGCTCTACCAATTGAGCTACGGACCTATGCCGGTTGCATCCTGCGCGTCACTCCGCGAAGCGTGCAACGCCGACCTTTTTTTTCCTGTTCCGAGGGGTGGCTGACGGGAATTGAACCCGCAACCCCCGGTGCCACAGACCGGTGCTCTAACCAATTGAGCTACAGCCACCATTGCACCAAACAAACCCAGCGCTTTCTAAACAGGTCGTTTGATCCTGCATCTTAACCGCGTTCTACAATCGAATCAACCGCGACGAAGCGCGCCCGGCGATAGCGCAGCGCAGTCTTACTTCGAGCGATCCATGTACTCGCCGGTGTTCGGATTCACGCGCACTTTTTCGCCCGTGTTCACGAATTCCGGCACGTTGACCGTGACGCCATTCTCCAGCTTCGCCGGCTTCGTCGACGCAGTCTTCGTCGCCGTCTTCATCACCGGCGCGGTATCGACCACCGCGAGCACCATCGAATTCGGCAGCGTAATGCCGATCACTCTGCCTTCATAGTACTCGGCCTGGATCTTCATTCCCGACTGCATCCACTGCGCGTTGTCACCAAGCACCTCGTCCTCGATCTCCATCTGATCGTAGTTCTCGGTGTTCATGAAGTGATACGTGTTGCCGCCCTGATACATGAACTCGAGATCGTGCGTCTCCATCGACGCCCTCTCGATCGTGTCGGCGGCGCGGAAGCGGTGCTCGAAGTTGTTGCCGGTGCGAAGATTCTTGAGCTTCGCCTGCACCATCGCGCGGAGATTGCCCGGCGTGTGATGGCGGAACTCGACTACGCGGCACGGATCACCCTGGAACACGAGGACCATTCCACGCCGGATCTGGGTGGCAGGCATTGCCATATGCTTATTCCAATACTGAGGTCTGAAACTGAAGATCGACGCCGGTCTGCTGCCGTGTGGCGTCGATCGATAAGAAGCGTAAACGCAAACAGCCTCGAAACTTAGCCGCTTTTCGAACCTCGGTCAAGCTTTGCGACCATGGGCTTGAGTGCTTTCCATATGTTGTCGGCGACGATTCGCTCTCCACTCAGGTTCGGATGAACACCGTCGGGCTGGTTGAGTCGCGGAAATCCCGCTACCCCGCCGAGCAGAAAGGGCAGCAGAGTGACGTTTTCCTTTCTTGCCACTTCGGGATAGATCGCGCGGAAGCTCCGCGTGTAGGAGACGCCGTAGTTGGGCGGCGCCTCCATCTGGATCAAGGCGATCGTCGCCCCCGGCTGCTTCGCTCTGACGGCGGCGATCAACCGCTCGAGATTCGCTCTGGCGTCCTCGGGCGCCAGACCGCGAAGCGCGTCGTTCGCCCCGCCCTCGATCACTATCAGATCCGCGGGTGTGCGAAGCACCCAGTCGATCCGCCGCACGGCGCCCGCCGTCGTCTCACCCGACAGGCCGGCATTCACCACCTTGATGGGAATGCCCTCCGCCAGCGCCTTCTTCTCGATCAGCGACGGGAAGGCTTGCTCCGGATCCAGTCCGAGCCCGGCCGTGAGACTCGTCCCAAAGAAAAGAACCACCGGCGTGCGTATTGAACCGGTGCTGCCATCCACCGCTCTGGCCGATTCAGCTCCCTTTGCGACACTCATGTTATCCTTCGTCTCTCTCGAATTCCTTGCACTGTCTACATTTCCGCCTGAGCCACACGCGACGATGCACGCGAGCGCGGCGGCCTGAACCACCCGTCGTCCGTGAAGCCTCGGCCAAAACACAACCTCGTTCATGCTGATTGCCCGTGAAGTAACCAAAGAATACATGAGCGGCGAGCAGAGGCTCGTCGTGCTACGCGACGTGACGTTCACGATACCGCAGGGAGCCTTCGTCGCAATCGTCGGACCTTCCGGCAGCGGCAAGACGACCCTCCTGGGACTGCTCGCCGGTCTTGATACACCAACGCGCGGCACTGTGCTCCTTGACGATACCGACCTCGGAAAGCTATCGGAGAACGATCGCGCCAGACTGCGTGGCGAGAAAGTCGGCTTCGTCTTCCAGAGCTTTCAGCTGATCCCGACCCTTACTGCGCTCGAGAACGTACAGGTTCCGCTCGAGCTGCGTGGAACGGCGGGCGCGGTCGAGCGCGCACGCGACCTGATCGACCGCGTCGGGCTCTCGGGCAGAGGCCACCATTTTCCGACCCAGCTTTCCGGCGGAGAACAGCAACGCGTCGCGATCGCGCGGGCTTTCGCCAACTCGCCCAGGATCCTCTTCGCGGACGAGCCGACCGGGAACCTCGACAACGCGACAGGGCACCGGATCTTCGAGCTCCTTCAGTCGCTCAACACCGATGCCGGCTCCACGATCGTTCTGGTGACCCACGAACTCACGCTCGCGTCGAAAGCGTCGCGCATGATAAGGCTGCTGGACGGTGCCGTCGTGGAAGACACGGGAGCGTGATCGGCATGTCGCGAAGCATCTGGGGCCTCGCCTGGCGCGAGAGCCGCACTGCCCGCCGCCGGCTCCTGCTCTACATGTCGTCGATTTCCCTGGGCGTCGCCGCACTCGTCGCCATCGACTCCTTTTCGGCGAACATCATCCAGTCGGTGAAGGATCAATCGCGCTCGCTGATGGGTGGGGATATTCAGTTCAACTCCTCCAAGCCGATTCCTCCCGCGGTCGATTCCCTCTTCGACTCGCTCACGCGTCACGGGCTTTCGTTCGCTCGAGTGACGACCTTCCCATCGATGGCGGTGGTTCCCCGCACCAGCGGCACCCGCTTCGCACAGGTGCGCGGCGTCACCGACAACTATCCGTTCTATGGTGGCGTCGTGACGGAGCCGGCCGGACGCTGGCCACTCCTGAGCCAGGGAGCTAACGCGATCGTCGATCCGGCGCTGCTCACGACGCTCAACGCCAGAGTCGGCGACACGCTCAAGCTTGGCTTCGGCACCTTCACCATCGTCGCGACGATCAAGGATGTCCCGGGAGCCGTCGGCATCGCCGAGATGCTCGGTCCGCGCATCTTCATCCCCGCCCGGTACGTGGCCGAGACACAGCTGTTGGTCTTCGGAAGCACCGCGGAGAGGACGGTTCTGGCGAAGCTCCCGCCCGGCGTCGATCCGGACCAGTTCGTCAAGCCGTTCAAGAAACGTGTCGAGGATCAGCAGGTGCGCATCCGCACGGTCACGCAGACCGAAATGGCGACCGAGGATGCAATCGAAAACCTCACCAGCTTCATCGGGATCGTCGGGCTGGTGGCACTGCTGCTCGGCGGAATCGGAGTCGCGAGCGGTGTTCGCGCGTTCGTCGCGCGCAAGATCGACACTGTAGCCGTGCTTCGCTGTCTGGGCGCATCGAGCGGTCAGGTCCTCGCGATCTACGTCGTGCAGGCGGCGGCGATGGGTCTGTTGGGTGCGGCCGCGGGTGCGGCGCTGGGCGTGGCCATACAGTTTCTCCTTCCACACGTGCTCACGGATTTTCTGCCAATCGATGTGCGGGTGACGCTCGTGCCGTCGGCGATACTCACCGGACTCGCGGTCGGTGGCTGGATCGCGCTCATCTTTGCGCTGCGCCCCTTGCTCGCCCTCCGCAATGTCTCGCCGCTTCAGACGCTTCGCCGGGACACCGACGCCGAAGTGTTGCACATGCGGTGGAAGGATGGGCCGAGGATAGTGGTGAACGCGGCGATGGTATTGAGCGTGGTCGCCATTGCACTCTCACGAGCGCAGACGACCAGGCAGGCATTCGCGATGAGCGCGGCGACCGGCCTTGCGATCCTCGCGCTCGCCGCGAGCGCTGCTCTTCTCTCCTGGGCCGCGCGCAAGGGACTGCGAACGCGTTGGCCGTATGTGGTCCGACAGGGTGTGGCGAACCTCTATCGTCCCGGGAACCAGACGCGCGCCGTGACGCTCGCGCTCGGATTTGGCGCGTTCCTGGTGAGCACTCTCTTTCTGGTGCAGAACAACCTCCTGCGTCGATTCACGACGGCAGCGGCCGAGTCGCGGGGCAACGTGGTCTTCTTCGACGTGCAGCAGGATCAGGCGGCGGGACTCGATTCGATCGTCAGGGGCGGAGGCTACGACGTGGTCCAGCTGGCGCCCGTAGTCACGATGCGCATCGCCGCGATCAATGGAAAACACGTCAGCGACATGAACCCGATCACCCGCGGGCAGCGTGGCCGCGCGTCGTGGGCGCTCAGGCGTGAGTTCCGGTCGACTTATCGGGACAAGCCCGCGGCCAGCGAGACGATCGTCGCCGGCAAGTGGTTCGGCGACAGCGCGCTCAAGTTTGCGCGCGATACCGGAGAGATCTCCCTCGAGGAGGGAATTGCGAAAGAGCTCAACGTCAAGCTCGGCGACATCATCGCCTGGAACGTGCAGGGGGTCGAGATCCCCACGCGCATCACGAGTCTCCGCAAGGTCCAGTGGACCCGGTTCGAGCCCAA
>JADGQV010000107.1 GCA_017881465.1 Gemmatimonadaceae bacterium | reverse complement strand
GCGATTCGTGACCGAGTCGACTGACTGGTCGAGCCGAGCGGTGGAGAAAATCCAGCCGCGCCAGAACCAATCGAGATCCATCCCGGATTCATCGCGCATCGTCCGAAAGAAATCGGCGGGCGTCGGATGCTTGAATGCCCAAGCCTTGATGTACTCCCGGAACGCCGCGTCGAAGCGATCCTTACCGAGCACTTCGTAGCGAAGCATCTGCATCATTAGAGCAGGCTTCTGGTATCCCACCCAGAAGAGATCGCGCACCTGCGTCGGGTTCGTGATGAGCGGTTGTTCGTCACCGGGCTTGGCGTGATCGGAGTAGAGGTGCAGCGGATGCACCTCGATCGAGTCGCCGTACGGCGTGCCCTGGAAATACTTCGCGGCGTTCCCGAGATCGATGAAGGTGTTGAAGCCTTCGTCCATCCACGGGTACAGCCTCTCGTTCGAGCCGACTATCATCGGGAACCACTCGTGCCCGAACTCGTGCGCGATCACCCACTGCTGGTCTTCGCGGATGGGACTGTTGGGCGTGAAAGTCATCATCGGGTACTCCATTCCCTCAATGGGACCTTCGATTGTCGTGGCGTGTGACCAGGGATAGCGATACCACTGCTCACTGAAGTACTTGATCGCCTCCCGTCCCATGCGATTCACTTCGCCCCACTTGTCCGCTGTGGGCCGATAGAGATCTTCGATGAGGATGCCGTTGTAGCCACTGGCATCCCAGCGGAAGTTGGGGCCGGCTGCGAACGCGAAGTCGCGCACGTTCGTGGCGGTGAAATGCCAGGTGAGTGATGGCACCGGGTTGAGCGGCGATGCCGATCCCCGCGCGAAGGTACGAGGCCGCGTGCGATCCATGTTGCCGACTTCGTCCGCGCCGATAATCGCGACGGGAGTCTCCGATCGTCTTGCCGCCGCGAGTCGGGTGCGTTGAGTGGGCGTGAGCACCTGCTCCGGATTTCCGAGCTCTCCGGTGGCGGCGACGATGTACGACGCCGGCACGACGAGCGACACGTCGAAGTTTCCGTACTCGAGGTAGAATTCCCCCGCGCCGATGTAGGGCTCGTGATTCCAGCCGTGGACGTCGTCGTAAACGCACAACCGCGGGTACCATTGCGCCATCTCGTAGAGCGGGCCGTCGTGCCCCATGCGTCCCCCGCCCTGCGGCGGAACATTGAAATGCCACTGGGCCTCGATGTCTAGCGCCGCGCCCGAGGCCAGCGGGGTCGCGAGATCGATTCGCATCGTGGTTCCGTAAACCGTGTGCTTCGCATCGACTCCGGCGATGCGAAGCGACTCGAGGTGTCCTCCGCCGTTGAATCCCTGGCAGGAGAAGTCGAAACTGCTGCCGAGGAAAACGAGCGGGGGCTGGTTGAGCTGGTTGGTGATGCTGTTGGGAGCGCAGAGGTTCTGCTCGACGAAGAGCCAGAGATAAGGAAGGGCGTCGGGCGAGTGATTGACGTAGTGGATCGTCTCTAGGCCACGGAGCTCGTTGCGGGCGGGGTCGAGGGTCGCGGAGATTTTGTAGTCGACGCGCTGCTGCCAGTACTTCGCGCCCGGTCTGCCGCTCGCGGCACGAAGCTCGTTCGGCGTCGGGAGGACGAGGGGGCGAAACAGAGACGTGTCGGCGACTTGTTGTAGTGATGACTGCGAGCGCGCGGCTGCCGTTGGCGCGAGGAACAGTAGAACAAATGCCAGTAAAGTGTTGATGTGCGTTCGACGCTGCCCTTGGATCATCGACGATTGCTGCATGTTCATGTCATCCCCGCGTAGATTCGGTTGCAGATGATGGCTCTCTCTCGACCCGTCATCAATATGCCGAACACCGCCGCATCCATGTCTTCCGTTCTCTTGAACGCCACCAGAAGAGCTCCTAGCCAAGGAGCTGCCCCGCCATGAGCCCCCTGCCTCTGTATTCTCGTGACCAGTATGCGGCTCCAATCCTGATGCCGGCACCTGCTTCGCGGGCCCGCGCCTTCGCTGCGCTGGCGGCGGCCGGGTGTCTCTGGGGAACCGGATTCCTGTTCGGCAAGTGGGCGCTCACCGAGCTGTCGGTGGGGCAGCTGGTTCTCTATCGATTTCTGTTCGCCTCCATCGGATTCGCGCCGGCCACGTGGCGAGCCCTCCGACGCGTTGAGACGCGGGTTGCTCGGCAGGATTTTTCTCTGATCTTCGTCGCGGCGCTACTGGGCGTGCCGGTGCAGTTTCTAATTCAGTTCTCCGGACTCGCCCGGACTACGGTCTCGCACGCTTCGCTGATGATCGGCATCCTGCCTGTCTTATTGGCCGCGGGATCCGCCCTGTTCGTTCACGAGCGTGTCACGAAAGGCCGTTGGATCGCGCTGGTCACCTCGATGCTCGGCGCCGCCCTCATCGCCTTCGGAGCATCGACGGGTGAAGCGGGCGCTCAGGCGAGCGTCGGCGGAGATCTGTTGATCGCGGGGTCGTTGATCACCTCGGTTGCCTGGATCCTCATCTGCCAGCGACTGATGAAGACGGGGCGCTACTCGCCGGTGAGCGTTAGTGCCTATGTAATGACGCTTGGCGCGCTGATGCTCGCTGTCTGGGTAATCGGCACGGAAGGGTTTCCACCGATCCAACTTTCCGCGCGCACGTGGGTGAGCGTGGCCACATCGGGAATCATGGCAACGACGGTGACGACCTATTTGTGGAACTGGGGACTGGCGCGAGTGCCGGCATCGCAGGCCGGGGTATTCCTCAATCTGGAACCGGTAGTCGGCGCGATGCTCGGCGTCGTTGTGCTTCACGATATACTTGGCTCGTATGCGATTCTTGGAGGGCTGCTCGTTATTGGGGCAGCGGTGTTCGTAGCCGCTACTGACTAGTCTGACTAGATCATATAGATTGGTGCCATGAGAGACACCTATTCGCTCTACGAGGCAAAGGCCAAACTGTCGGCGATCATTCGCCAGGTGCGGGAGGGACGGCCGGTGGTCGTTACGTTGCACGGCCAGCCAGTCGCGGAGATCCGTTCCATTTCGCCGGCCCCTGGCGGCCTCGGCCCCCGAATGGAGCAACTGGTGGAGCGGGGCATCATCGTCCGGGCTCCAAGCCCGGGCTCGACCCCGCGGGCGATAGTGAAGCGGCCGGGGGCGCTCAAACGCTTCCTGGACGATCGCGGCGAATGAAGGTCGCGTACGTGGATACGTCCTGTCTGGTGGCCATCGCGTTCGGAGAGAGCGGCGCCTCAGCCCTGACGCGCCGGCTGAAGGCATTCGATGAGCTGGTGTCGGCGAATCTTCTGGAGGCGGAATTGCGCGCCGTCTTCGTGCGCGAGCGGATTCCCGCCAATAGCAATCTTCCCTTCTCGATCTCGTGGATCCTGCCCGATCGGCCACTGACCGGTGAGATCGCGCGGGTGCTCGATGCGGGCTACCTACGCGGAGCGGACTGCTGGCACCTTGCGACGGCGCTGTATCTGGCCCAAGAGCCGGAAGCGATCAGTTTTTTCACGGTCGACGAGCGACAGGGGACCGTTGCCCGTGCTCTTGGATTCCGCGGCTAGCTGGGCGCCCCCGCGACCACGAGCATTTGCCGGAGCTCCAGGCGCTGCTGGCTCTGAGCAAAGGCTAGCGGCTTCGACGCGTTACAGATGAGTGGTTGGCGCAGTCCTCATGTACAATGTCTCCATCCTCCGCCAGCAGCGACCATCAGATCCGAACGATCGCAGTTGACGGGGAGAAATATTTCGTCTCTCTGCGAATAGTCTACGATGGCGTCGAGCACGTCGGTCGCCTGATGTTCACAGAGGCGTCGACTGAAATCTTTTACCAGGACCATGGCGGCGTTCCTGGCAGCAGCGTGCAGGATGCGGTGGGCAAAGCCAAGGACTTCTCGGAAGGCGAGATGGTGCAACGTTGTTACCGTGCATTGTCCGAGAAGCGGCGATTCGGCAAGCTCCGGCGCGCGACCGACAAAATGCTCGAGAAGATCAAGTACCTCAATCGAGTTGCCGTTGGACTCGAGAAGGGGCTTCTCGACCCTGTAAGCGGCAAGCTGGAGCTCGACCAGGCTCAGAGCGAGCTGCTGGACATCGTGCGATCTCTTCGACTCCACGCGGGAGTCGAGGACCTGCCGGACTAGAGACCGCGCGGGGCGGGGCAGACTCACCTCGGAGGCGGGCCAGACTCACCTCGGAGGCGGGCCCTCGTCCGCCGAAGGACCGTAGCTGGCCGGCACCGGGACATCGAGCAGACGAAGATAAACTCCGAGTTGTGCGCGATGATGGGCTGAATGGGTGACGAACGCGCTCCGGAGAAGATTCGCCCTCGGTCCTTTGAGCAGCACACGGTCGCCGAACTTCAACGTCCAGGGCGACATCGCGTGATCCCACGTCATCTTCTTGAGCAGCCGTTGGAGCTCCCCGCTGACCTCGTCGAACATCTTTACTCGCTCGGCGCTATTCGCAGCCTTGGGCTGCGGTCGTTGGGAGGCACCGTCGTGTTCGTCGCGCGTCAGCATCAGGATTCCCAAACCGGGTAGCTGTGCGACGTGCGCGGCGAGCTCGCCGAGGGATTTGGATTTCGCGTGTGGGCGCCAGTCGTCCTTGCCGTTCGGGACGCGTTCGAGAAACCGTCGCGTTGTCTTCAACTCCCCCTCGAGATCCGGGAAAAGTAGAGTGAACGGGTCCTCGCGGGTGGCCGAGCGTGTCGAAGGTACTGAAGTCTTAGCCATGATTGAGATCTCGGTGAGAATTAATTGAATACTAAGGGCGCTGGGACGTGTTATCTCACGGAAGGCGCCAAATATTGAGGACGCCCGTCGTGCGGTGCTGGTTGGCGTTTCCTTCCGGGACCACGATCCGTCCGTCCACGATGATCGGACTGTTCCAGTGACCGCTTCCACAATCCAATCTTGCAAGCTGTCGTCCGGTTTCCGGTTCGTAGACCCGCAGTCCGCCCCCGGGATCGTACACGTAGAGGAGCCCGCCCGCGATCACTGGACTCGTACCCCCATTCCGGTTTTTCCACCGGGCCTGGAGTCGGCCACTGCTGAAAGTCCACGCCGCGGTCCCACCGTCGTCCGCCGCGAAGAGCCAAGTGGCAGGACCGACACGCAAAACGGCGGGAGCAGTGAACAGATCAGTGCCGGAAGGCGTCGACACTACCTGCGTCTCGCCGCCGCGACGGGGCGCGGCACCTCGCGTTCGTCCAAATTCCAGAACGCGGATCGTTCCATCCTTGCCGCCCTGCGCGACAAAACCGTCGCCGAGCAGCGCCGGAGATGTTGAGCCAAGATCCGCGTCTCTCGAGTTCAGCTCGTCGGTGTTCGTCGGAGTGTAGTTGTCGAGCATGTTCGTCGCATTCGAGTCGAGCGCGATGGCGGCGTCGCCCCAATTCGTGCGGCCATCCCATCGCGCGTTCCCGGTCGCGATGAAAATGTCTCCCGTAGTCGAGTCGATCACAGCACCCGCACGGCCCCAAATGGCCGAGCCGCTCTCGCCGCACGAAGCAGGGTCCATCAGCTCGCGCCTGTTGCTACAGAGGGAGTTCCAGACGTGCAGGAGCCGGCCGCTCGCCGCGTCCAGAACCGCAACGTGCCCCTGATAAGGCGGCGCGTCACCGATATAGCCGCCGGTCGTTGCGATCACTCGGCCGTGAAAAAAGTTAAGGGCCGAGGCGATTTTCTCGCGCGTGGGGAGGCTGGTGATGGCGGTGCTCCAGACGGAGTGACCATCAGCGACCGCGATCTTCTGGATGCGCCCGTCGGGTGACGCCGCATAGATGAATTCCCGGTCGGGGTCCGCGACCGGCGTCGAATTGGTGATTCGGCGGGAACCCGCCCATGAATCGTATCCGCTCGGCGTGAAGCGCCAGAGAATGCTCCCGTCTGCGGCGTCGACTGCCACCGTCTTCCCGTAGGTGGTCGTGGCGAAGAAAACGTCATGCGTGCCCCCGTTCACGCGCACGCTGTGGAGATAGATCGCGGAGCCATCGACAGTCCCTTCCAACTCGACCTGTTGCCGACGCAGCGTAGCGACATTCCCAGCGGTGATTCCGGTCGGGTCGTTGGACGCGCTGGAGCGGCCGGCGTCCCAACCAAATCGGGTCCAGTCATGGACGGAGGCAACGTGCTTTGTCGGGGGCGTGGCCGCCGCACTGTGTTCTTCAGGCGCACGCGTCGCCGGCGCGTTACCGCACGCTGCGAGCGCAACGCAGCCGATGAGACGGAAGATGGGCCGGAAACCAGTCATCTGGAGCGCGCGTCGAGCGCCGCCTGGGCGTCATCCAGCAAATCATACTGCCGCTGTCGCAGTCGACTGCCGACGCGGATCGTGTCGCCCAGCTCGAGATATCGATCGGACGCAGGCTCGTACCTCGGCCACCCCGGCAGGCCACGCCGGTTCGGATTCCCTGTCGCCGCGAACTGAACCCAATACCCGCTGATCGCGTTCCTCAGCGCCAGATCGTACGGACCATTCGGCCAACCCATGTCACTGCCGAACACGAACGGGATTTCACCAGTATGGAATGCGCCGAGTGCCTGGCCGCCAGGTGTGGGAACGACGTGAGTGAAATAGTAGAGGTACACATTGCGCTGCGTGGCCTTCGCCATCGCTCGCGCGAAGTAGCGGGCGCCCGAACCAAACCCATCGGTGTTCAGCTCGAACAGCCTTCGCTCGGCCTGGACGGTGTCCGACGCAGGGTAGGTCGCGAGCAGCCGCGGAACGAACGCGCGAAGGGGAGCGCTGCTGCCCAGTGCGCTCAATAACTGCTCGGAGTATCCTGCCATCGACGGTACGGGAAACGCGCCCGCGAGCGTACGGAACTCGTCCGCGTTGCTGCCCACCATCAAGGGCACACTGAGCTGCCGGCCTTCCACCAGCAGCTTGTCTGGCTGTTGCGGGATTACCCATCCGTCGACGATCACCTCGTGCGCGATGTCGGAACCGCGCGACATGGCGGCGAGTATCTCGTCCGCACTCTTGGCGCGCATTGCGCCAAGCACGTTAGTCGCTCCGGAGATGCCAAGCGCTTTGGCCAGCTGGCTGCCGCTTTCTTCTGCCGCTGGGTGTTCGCTGAAGCTGGTGACGGGCTCCTTCAGCGCAGCAAACGGTCCCGTACAAACCCCACTCTCCGAGATCGCGCGCTGGAATAATCCGCGCGCCAGCGGCGACATCATGAGACAAGTGACATCGAGCGCGCCCGACGACTGACCAAAAGCTGTCACGCGCGTGGGGTCACCGCCAAACGCGGCGATGTTCCGCTGTACCCAGCGAAGTGCCGCGATCTGATCAAGAAGCCCGTAATTCCCCGACGAGTGATGCGGCGATTCCGCGGTGAGCGCGGAATCCGCGATGAAGCCGAGCGCGCCCACGCGATACTCGATCATCACCAGCACCACACCCTGGCGCGCCAGAAATTCTCCATTGTCGGTGCCCTGGGTTCCCCAGCCGCCGTTGTTGCCTCCGCCATGAATCCACACCATCACCGGGCGGCGGTCAGCGCTGCCAAAATTGGAGGTCCAGATGCTGAGGTAGAGGCAATCCTCGCTGGTCGTCAGCGGTCTCTGTTGCGGGAGCCGACCCCCGATCCGGGCGGAGATGCCGGCGTAGTATTCGGGAGAGTAGAGCTGTTGAGGACAGATAGATGGGAATTGTTTTGCATCCCGAATGCCCCGCCACGCCTGGACAGATGCTGGCGGCTTCCAGCGGAGCTCGCCGACTGGCGGCGCGGCGAAGGGAATTCCCTTGAACACCGCGTCGGTTGATCGAGCGTCGTAATAGCTGCCTTCGACCACACCTCCATCGACGTGCGCTCTCGGCGGCGGCGGTTGCGCGGGCGCCGCAGAATCGCCACCGTGCAAAATCATATACAGCAGGATCGGGGGAAGGGCTTCACCAAGTCGGAACACACTCCAAGCTGTAACCTGTAGGGCTCAAATGCGAGTCATGGCCGGTGTTTGACCGGCCCGCGACTCACGCGTGATTACAACATTGACGCAAGCCCACGCGAAGAGATTGAACGCCAGGACCACCAGTGCGGCGGCCTGGCTCCGGTAGAACATGAATACCTCGGTGAAGCAGATCGAGAGCAGCACGGCCCGGTGAAAGAAGTGCAGGCCCGTCATCCTCGACCGGCGAAGCGCG
>JADGQV010000037.1 GCA_017881465.1 Gemmatimonadaceae bacterium | reverse complement strand
CGGGCGCACCCTCCCTATCGCGCCATGAAAACCCCAGCGTACAATCCGCCAGTGGAAGAGGACGAAGAGCGCACCATCGGCGCTCTGCTCGCGCCGGACTACGCGCGCTCACACGATCTTCGCGTTGGAGACCGCGGCGCCGCGATACCGGATCTCGACTGGGAGGGAGGTGAGGGTGTCCTCGGTGGGAGCGGCGAGAGCTCCCGAAGAGGACACCCTCGCCGACCGACCGCGCGAAAATCTGATGAATGCGAACCGCACGCTCACGCAATGTGCCGAGAGCGCGGCCCGCAAACAGACGGCGCAGATGCGTTATAGCGTAAACCACCAGACGCGCCTACCTTAGGGCGGCGCGGAGCGGGTATTTGACGCGCCACCCCACAACAGGAGATGCACAGCATGAATAGCACTATTCAAAAGCTGGCGGCGGTTTTCGGCGTCATCTTCATCCTCGTAGCAATCGTCGGCTTCATCGCGCCGGGCGGCATGGCCATGCAGCCAACCGATCCCGCGACCGCCGCGAAAGCGCTCGGCATTTTCCCTGTCAACCTGCTACACAACGTGGTGCACCTGCTCTTCGGAGTCTGGGGGCTCGCCGCTTCACGGAGCTGGGGAGGCTCAAAGCAGTTCTTCACCGTGTCGGGAGTCATTTACGTCGTGCTCACGATCGTCGGGTTCCTCTCGCCAAGCGGGTTCGGTCTCGTTCCGCTGGGTGGATCCGACATTTGGCTCCACTGCCTGCTCGGCATCGTCATGCTGGTGATCGGCTACACCGCGAAGCCCGTCGCGACGACGACCGCTACGGCGAAGTAACGCTTTGTCGGTGGGCGCTACTTGGTAGCGCCCACCCTCGCAGTCGTCGAGTCGGAAGTCGGTTTGGCGCTTGTGGCGCCCGGAGCGGCGCCCCCATCAGTGGGGCGCCGCTTTGTTTTGTCGACGCTCGCGACGCTCGCCACGATTCCCTGCTCGAGCCAGGCGTGCTCGCCGCGCAGCACTTCCATCGCGACCCTGTAAAGCGCGGGATCGTTCGGACTGAAGAGATGATCGAAGTGCGACTTGATCCTGTCGCGCGCCTCGATGCAGAACGCGTCGGCGAGCGTCACCGCTTCGGGCCGTCCCTGCTTCGATAGCATTTGTGCTCTTGCGCATGCCGCCGACATCGCGAACAGCTCCGCTCCGATGTCCACGGCTCTGAACAGCACCATCTGCTTCCGCTCGAGCTTCGGGCCGTAGCGGACCATCGCGTGGAAGATCGAGCGGCCGAGGTGGCGCGTAGTCCTCTCGATGTAGCGCACGTGAGGAGCGAGCTTGCCGAACTCACCGTACCTCTTGAATCTCCCCGCGCTGAGCCAGCGCGACGGGTACCACGTCAGATAGAATGGCGTCGCGTTCGCCATCGCCGCGAGCTTCTCTTTGAAAGACGACTCGGGGTTGACGATGTTGAAGGCCAGCTTGAAGTGGTGATCGACAGCTTCCCGTGCGATGAAGAGCCGCATGATCTCCGACGATCCCTCGAAGACGAGATTGATGCGGAAATCGCGCATTGCTCTCTCCACGGGGATCGGGGGCTCGCCGCGCCGGGCGAGCGATTCCGCCGTCTCATAACCTCGGCCGCCACGTATCTGAAGCGTGTCGTCGACGATTCTCCAGCCCGCTTCGGTGTTGAACAGCTTGGCGATCGCCGCCTCGAGCCGGATGTCATACCCGCCCTTCTCGTAGAGCGCGACCGACAGCTCGGCGATCGCCTCCATCGCGAAGGTGTAGGCAGTCATGCGCGCCAGCTTCTGCGCAACAGCTTCGTGCTTGCCGATTGGCTGACCCCATTGCACGCGCTCGCTCGCCCACTTTCGCGTGATGGAGACCATCTGCTTTCCGGCAGCCGCGCAGCCGGCGGGAATCGTGAGACGGCCCGTGTTGAGCGTGACGAGCGCGAGCTTGAGACCCTTCCCCTCTTCCCACAGCATGTTCTCGCGCGGGACTTTCACGTTGGTGAAGCGGATGAGGCCGTTCTCGATCGCCTTGAGTCCCATGAAGCGCAGTCGATGCACGACCTCCACTCCCGGCATCGACGACTCGACGATGAAAGCCGTGATCTGCTTCACCGGCTTCCCCTTGATCACCTTCTCCGGCGTCTTCGCCATCACCACGAACAGCTCGGCACGCGTTCCGTTCGTGCACCAGAGCTTCTCGCCATTGATGATGAAGTGCTTGCCATCTTCGGTTGGCGTCGCGGTGCAGCGCATGTTGGCGGGATCTGATCCCGCATCCACCTCGGTCAGTGCAAACGCCGAGATCGCGCCCTTTGCCAGTCGCGGAAAGTATTTGCGCTTCTGTTCCTCGGTACCGAAGAGCTTGAGTGGCTGCGGAACTCCGATCGACTGATGGGCGGAAAGGAGCGCCGTAATCGATCCGTCCTTGGATGTCACCATCTCGATCGCGCGGATGTAGCTCATCTGCGACAGACCGAGCCCGCCGTACTCCTTGTCGATCTTGATGCCGAAGGCGCCCATGTCGCGCAGCTCCTGCACGAGCGGCTCGGGCAGCTCACCTGTCCGGTCGATCTCTTCGGAATCCACTCGCTCCAGGAAGGCGCGCAGCTTGTCCATGAACGGCTTGGCGCGCGCTTCTTCCGCCACGTCGGAGGGCGGGTGCGGGTGAATCAGGTCGAGACGGAATCGCCCCAGGAAGAGCTCGCGCACGAAGCTCGGGTGCGCCCACTCGGTCTCGCGCGCCGACTCAGCTACGTCTCGCGCTTCCTTTTCGCTCGCTACTCCAGTCGATGTTTCGCTCATGTGCGTCTAAGGAAGATACCTAATCCAATAATAGAGATGGCCGCAAACGAAAACCACTGGATGGCGTAATTGCGGTGCGGACCCTCATCGAGCGGTGTCTGCTCAACGCGTGGCGGAGCACTCGGCAATGTGGCCGAATCGGTGAGAACGACGTAATAATTCGCGATCGGATATGGGAAATCCTTCGAGAGCGCCGAGCGGTCGAGGCGGCGGAACGACCTCAGCCGCGCCGAATTCGGCTGGGGAAACGGGCCTTGAGTAGGAAAAGTCTCCACGAAGCCATGCCCATTGAGGGTGTCGGCCTCTTTCCATGGCTGTGTATCGATGGTCGTGCCATCTGCCGAATAAACCCAGCCGCGGTTGACGAGGACCGCGGTATCCTTTCTGGCCCGCAGCAGCGGCGTCAGGATGTTGACGCCGGGCGATCCGTTGCGTCCCCGCAGCGTGTAGATGATCTCCTGCGCGTGATCGTAGATCCCTCTGACGTGAACTCTGCGGAAATGGGCGGCGGCGGTATCGCTCGGCAGCGAGTCGAGCTCGACCTCGGGCGCGAGGCGTCTCGCGGCGAGGAAGTCATTCGACTTCTGTCGCGCCCAGAGTCGTCGGACCTGCCAGGCGCCGAGGAAGATGCAGATGATCGCGAAGGAGATCGCGAGAACGCTGAGAATCCATTTGCGAAGAGCCATCCACGAAATATCGCGAGATGTCGAGTCTCTCGTTCGCTTTCTGGCTCCTGCAGCCCGAAAGTTCTGCTTCGATCGGGCTCGTTACCTCGCGAACTTTAAGCTCCTGTTAGTTTGGGTCGCGACGGACTGCGTTCGGACGTTTTCAGCCCGCAGCTAACAACTTGATCGCTGCCAGCCCCCGGCAGGTAGTCTTCTGTGGCAGTTTCACATCCCGTTGCCCTCAACGATGTCAGAATAATGACATCTGCTCGCCGAGCAGATCGGGATCGACCGGGGTCTGTCCCACGCGATACTGGAGCTCCCGCGCCGTCGCGGGACTGTGGCCGGAGAACGTATTCGCCACGTACCCGTATATCTGCGACACTTTCTCGGACAGATCCTCGATCGCGTCGGACCATAGATCGATCTCGTGCGAGCGATCGACCTGCACGCGCGTATAGTCGACCAGATCGCGGTTCGGGCCCATCCATCTGATGTACGCGAAATCGGCGGTGGGGCGCGCCGCGAGACTCAGCATCAGCTTACGGGGAATCCATCGGCCATCGGACAACACGAGGGCAATGTTGTGCTCCTTGAGGAGCGCCAGCACTCCGTCGCTGATCCAGCCGCGGTGTCTGAACTCGATCGCGATACGAAGATCCTTCGGAACGCGCCCGATGAAATCGACCAGGGCCGGCAGCTCCCCCGGCTGAAAGTCGGGTCCCATTTGTACGAGGACGGGCCCGAGCTTGCCGCCGAGCTCGCGCACGCGCTCGAAGAAAACCTCGGAGGCGCCGGTGACGTCGCGCAGCCTCTGCTCGTGCGTGATCTCCTGCGGAAGCTTTAGCGAGAAGATGAATCCCTTGGGCGTGCGGTCGACCCAGCTCCGGATCGTCACCGCCGCCGGGGACGCATAAAAGGTCGAGTCCACTTCCACCGAATCGAACGCTCGCGCGTAGACGGTGAGGAATTCGGACGGCCGCGTGCCGCTCGGGTAGAAGGGTCCCACCCAGGCGTCGTAATTCCAGCCCTGCGTGCCGATGTGGATTTCCGCGGACATGACGTTCAATCGGAAGGCGCGGCCTCCGGATGTCAAGCCGGATGAGAGCTACCCGCGGTTTTCCTGGGGCCCAGCTCCCGGGCGCGAGGATCCCGCTTGGCCACACCCTGAATGAGCGGTGGCGAAAGGAGCGTCGTGAGCAGCACCATAAGTGTGATCGCGCCGAACAGGGATGCGTCGAGTGCGCCTATCGCCAGCCCCGTCTGCGCGACGATGAGCTCGACTTCGCCCCTCGGCAGCATGGCCGCGCCGATGAGTGCCTTGTTTCCCTTGAACCAGACTGGAACGTACGCGGCGATGATCTTCCCGATCGCGCCCGCCACGAGCAGGACCAGCGTGATCAGCAGCGTCCGCGGTTGCGCCAGCGCGCGCAGATCGACGGAGGCTCCGACAGAAGCGAAGAAGATGGGTGTGAGCAGACTGCCCATTGCTGCCGCGGATTTCTGGACATCGTCGCACTGATCGACGCGGTTCAGCAGAACGCCCGCGACGAAACCTCCAACGATGATGGCCGAGCCGAGCAATCCAGCCAGAGCTGCGAGGGAGAAAGCAAACGCGAGACCCATGATCGCGATGGTCGTCGGCGAGCGCAGCCGCTTCGCCGCATGGAACAACGGCGGGACGACGAAGCTTCCAACGATGATCGCGATGGCCACGAAGCCAAACGCGATCACGCTCGTGCGCGCGACGCCAATTGTCGTTATCGCCACACCCGCGGCGAAGCTCCCGATTACGGAAAGAATCACCAGTCCGATGATGTCATCCAGCACCGCTGCCCCGAGGACCACTCTGCCTTCTTCCGTCTGCAGGAAGCCGAGCTCGGCTAGCACGCGCGTCGATATTCCGATAGATGTCGCGGTCAGAGCGGCAGCGCACACTATCGCCGCGAGCCGCCCAATTCCCATCGCGGATAGAGCGACGTAGCCGATGACGAAGGGAAGCACCACACCCACGACTGCGATGACGGTCGCGGTCCCGCCTACTCTCGCCAGTGCGCGCAGGTCGGTCGCAAGCCCGATCTCGAACAACAGGATCAAAAGTCCAAGCTGTGCCAGGGTGTGGATCGCGAGATCGTTGGGATCGAGAATCCCGAGCACCGACGCGCCCAGGACGATCCCGCCGAGGAGCTCGCCGAGGATGGCGGGCTGGCCGAAATGCTCGGCCAACACCGACAGCGCACGTGTTGTCAGCAGAACGGCCGCGAGGACCAGCAACAGGTGAACGAAGGAATGTGTGTCTGTCATTTCACTGCTCCACTGAGCTATACGCGAAATGCATCATGGACGACTCCTGCTGCTTTCTTCACCGGTATGTCTCGAAGAAGCCAATGCCCCCTCCCGCTAGTGGAGTCCCATCGAGACGTCCCGAGATGCGCGCCATCCCCTTCATCTGAATGAAATATCGATGGGCCTTCTCGGTCCCGAGTGGGTCGCCGCGCTCGCTTTCCTTCGCGGCGCGTCGCGGCCGGGTGTCGGTCGCGATCGCGTCCTCGATCGAGAGATCGACCCTGAGGGTATCATCGCCCCGTGCGTCCGAGAACGTCGCGCGAGATGGGACATGGAGAATCGTCGTGCCCGACCGCACCGTGCGGCCATCTTCGTACGAAATGAGCTTCGGGCGAAAGACGGCGCGAAAGCCCAATGAGTCAATCAGGTACACGAGCACCGGCGGAATCGAGGCCGTGCTGTCGGGCGGGTACACTCGGCCGTATAGAAACGTGTACTGTCCGGAGCGTGATGCGCCCCAGTCCCAGGTGACTCCGCGCCAGACTCCCCAGTTGTGGTCGTGGTACGACTGCGCGTCGCTGAGCTGCTCGCACTGGTTGTCGACGCAGAGCGTTCCCGTCGCGCTCGCGCGCAGGGCAGGAACGGTGTAGCCCGAGACGAACCCGCCCGAGCCCATCGCGACGCCCGGAAAATACGCGTACGGCGCGGGATGCACTCGAAGCGCGACTGATATTCTGCCGCGCGCCCCGTTTTCCTCACGGGCCGCGGCGCGCACCTCGTAGTCACCATCGGGCAGTACGATGACGTGCGAATCCCCGAACACGAGATTCGCGTCCGTCGTCGAGAATCGAACCCGCGAGCGATCGACGGTGGTGGCGAATCGCCGGGTCGCTCCGTTCTGCGCTCTCAGAGTGATTCCGATCTGACCACCCCACTTTGTGCCCGTCACGTCGCCGCCGATGATGAACGAAATGAACGCCCACCGCGTTCGGTCCGGCGACAATACGTTGAAGTAGTGCCACTCCGCCCACGTGTCCCTGTTGGCAACGCTATCCGAGGGCATGTGGAAGTGGTCGATCTCGTTCCGCAGCTCGAACGCCGTCGGTGCGACCCAGCGGCGGTCGCCGGCGTCATTCTCCCATTTTCCGGCCACGATTTCCGGCGCGGCACCAACCTCCCTCGTCGCCGACGGAATCTCCCCGCTCGCGTGAGCCGGGAATTCCTGACCGTCGTCCGTGCGCACGTAGATCAGTCTTCCTTCGATTTGTGGGGCAACCGCCGCGACCTCCCCTCTGTACCTTGGGCCCGCCAGCACCTGCCGGTAGAGAAACGACGCGTGATCGATCGAGAAGAAGAGACCGCCGATGCCGCCCGTCTTCATTACCTCTACATCGAGCCCCTCCGGCAGCACGGTGATGGTCCCGCCGCCCACCAGCTTCTCGTTTCGCGCCTGCGACAACATCGCCTCGCCAATCGAGAGCAGCACGATCATCACGGCGACACCAACTCCGAAACCGAAAAAGAGCAGCACCGAGCGCCACGGGCGATACGTAATGTTGCGGAGCGCGAGCTGGGCGATCACGCGTCCACCACCCTGCCGTCACGAATGTGGACCTTCCGACGCGAGGCACTCGCCAGATCTTCGTCGTGCGTCACCACCACGATCGTCGTCCCATCTGCATTGAGTCGCTGGAAGAGCGAGATGATCTCAGCGCCCGTCCGGGCATCCAGCTCACCAGTAGGCTCGTCCGCGAGCAGGAGCGTCGGTCCGTTCGCCAATGCGCGGGCGATCGCGACGCGCTGCTGCTCGCCTCCCGACAGCTCCGACGGACGATGACGCTCGCGATTGCCAAGCCCCACGTACCTGAGCAGCTCCGCCGCGCGTTCGATCCTCACTGCTTTCGATACTTTCGCCTCCGCCATCGGGAGCGCCACGTTCTCGAGCGCGGATAGAATCGGCAACAGATAAAAGCGCTGAAACACGAAGCCGATGTTCCGCAGCCGGAACTGCGTCGCCTCGCGATCGCTCATCGCGTCAACACGCCTGCCTGCGATTGCTACGGTCCCCGACGTCGGCTGGTCGATCACGCCGATCAGATTGAGAAGCGTCGATTTTCCGCATCCCGAAGGACCGACGATTGCCACATAATCTCCACGCTCGACATCCAGCGTCACTCCCTGAAGCGCGTGCACACGCTCGGCGCCCAGCGCATAGTCTCGGCGAACATCCCGCAGCGAGACGATGGGAGATTCAACGCGTGCGCTCACGCGATCGCCTCGCGCCGCAGCGATTCCGCGATCGGCAGTGACGCCGCACGCCATGCGGGATAAATGCCGGCGCCGATTCCGCTGGCGATCAGAAGCCCGAGCGCCGACCAGGCGGCTTTGGGCTGGAAGAGAAAGAAGTCGATCGCCATTGGCAGCCCGGGAAACGCGGAGAGAATCGTGTTGAGATAGCGCGCCGTGACGAGCCCGAGCGCCAAGCCGAGCACGGCTCCGCCGAAGCTGATCGCGACGCCCTCCAGCACGATCTGCTCGACGACGTGCGATCGCGACACGCCGATCGCCCGCATCACCGCGATCTCGCCGGCGCGCTCGTTCACCGAGACCGTCACCAAAGTGGTCACGAGCAGGAATCCCACGAACAGGCTGACGGCGCCCAGTATCAGCGCCAGCTGGCGGAAATAGCTGAGTCGTTCATCTACTTGGGCGATGGCTGTCGCGATGGAGATCGCGGTCACGTTGGGGAGCTGTTTGTCGATCCAGTCGCGAACCTGCTCCGCGTTCGCGCCCTTGCGCACCCGAACCATGAACAGCGATGCGCGGTCGCGCGCTTGTCCGCCCATCGCTTCGAGCGTCTCCCGCCGCATTGCCGACGACGACTGATCGGCCGCTCCGTAGATGAACCTCGCTCGGCCCGTAACGACGAGTTTCCGCTGGCCGGAGTAGGTGCGCGTCTGCGGGTCGTAGCCGGCCGCGACACTGAGTGTGTCTCCAACGCGGGCGCCGAGCTGGCTCAACAGATGGTCGTTGGCGACGATGGCGTCTGGCGTCGTGACGTCACGCCCCGACAGGAGCTCGTAGTCGCCCTGAACGCTCGGGTCGATCCCGAGCGCGGACCCACTCACATCGCGATTGCCGGCCAGAATGTGAATCGATGCGCCGAGGACCGGGCTGATCTCCCGAATGTCAGGATTGGCTCGCAACGTTGCGGTTATTGCGCCGACTCCGGGAATCGTCGCGTCGGTGTCGAATGGCAGCGTCCCCTTTGGAGCCAGCCGGATCTCGAACCCACGCGACAGCAGCAGCTCCCGGAACGACTCGCGCATTCCCGTCGCCAGCATTACCATGTCGAGCAGCATCGCCGCGGCGACCGCTACACCCAGCACGGCGAGGACCGTGCGGGCGCGATGTCTGATCAGCGAAGCCTGGGCCAGTGCTGCTCTCACTCAGCGCCCGAAGAGTACGAGTGGCGGCGTGCGCACGAGCCGTAGCGATGCCACGACGCCTGCCGCGATCCCGAGCACGAGCGAGAGCGACACGGCGAAGACAACGGTCGCCGGAGTGACCATCGAGAACTCGAGAGGCGTCCGATATAGCGCCTGATAGTGCCAGTTCACGAACAGCGATGCCGCCCACCCGAGCGCCACACCCAGAGCGCTCCCGAGCACCGCGACCACGGCGGCCTCCATGACGATCGAGCGTACCACCGTCGCGCGGGAAATCCCCATCAGCCGGAGTGCCGCGATGTCACGCCGCCGCTCTTCGACCTTCAGCACCATGATGCAAAGCAGAAACACCGAGCTCGCGACGATGGTGATGATCCCGATCGCACGGTGGAAGCGGCTTACCACCTGAAAAGTGCGCGATGTCTCGACGGCAATGTCGCGCGACCGATAAGCATTGAAGCCGAAGGCGACACGATTGATCCGATCGATCAGGCGCGGAATGTCAGCCGCTGGCGTTGTCGCTATGGCGAATCGATCGACCCGGTCGCCGTATCCGGCAATTCTCTGTATCTGATCGAGATGCATCCTGACGCGCAGATCCCCGCGCGCCACTTCGGACGGGTCCGCTCCTCGCCGCACGATCGCGCCGACGATCACCGTATCGCCAATCGTTCCGGGAAGCGCAGAAATCGAAACCCGGTCGCCAACCTTGAGATGCGCTCGCGCCGCGAGTGTCTCATCGATCGCGATGGTACGCGGTTGCCGCTCTACCGCCGTGGCGGGCGCGCCACCAACCGACGATGAGCCTTGTACGAGAAGTGAGGCGAGCAGAAATGCAAACACGCCCGAAAGCTAGCCGTGCTTCCCTGCCCTGTCTGCAAGTGGAGCGACGAGCACGTGCGCCGCCAGCGCGGGCCCGATGGACATCTCGTGGCGCCCGGAACCGAGCGTGATCGGTCCATCGTAGGGCGCGCGTGACTTGACCGTGATCCGCTTCCCCGGCAGGATCGACAGCTCGCCCAGATATCTCAGCATCTCCGGATCCTCCCCAGCAACCCGCACGACGACTCCGGATGCTCCGACGATCAGGTCGGCCAGTGATGTGTACACCGTCTCATCTACCGAGCCATCCTTCGTGGGAATCGGCGCGCCGTGTGGATCGACCTCCGGCTCGCCGATCGTCGCAGCCATGCGGTCCACCAGCTCGTCAGACGCCGCGTGCTCTAGCCGCTCCGCCTCCTCGTGCACCCGATCCCACGGATACCCAAGCGCCTCGGCCAGATATGCTTCGATCACGCGATGACGCCGCAGCGTCCGTAGCGCCGCCCGCCGACCGCTCTCCGTGAGCTTCACCCCGTGATAACGCTCGTAGGCGAGCAGGCCCTGGTCGGCGAGGCGACGCACCATGCCGCTCACCGATGCCGGCGCGAGCGCCAGACGCTGCGCGATCTCATTGGTCGCGGCGGCGCCGGTCCCCTTGCCGATCGTGTAGATCGCCTTGAGGTAATCCTCTACCGGCGCGGTGAGCAGCTCGCGCCCCGGCACTCGCGATTCCTCCCGCGCGGCGCTCACGTTGCCGGCCGTGGCGTCGGGGGGCTCGAGCCGGGATTCGCGCGCACCATCAGCACCGGCACCATCGTGATGTGCCGGAGCTCGCTCGCCACGCTGCCGCGGATGACATCGGAGAGTCCGCGGTGTCCATGCGTCGCCATCGCGATGAGGTCACAGTTCTCGCGCCGCGCGCAGTCCGCGATCTCCCTTGCCGGATCGCCGCCGGCGAGAATTGCATCGACGTCGAATCCTTCCTTCTCGAAAGAATCGGCGATCGCCTCGATGTACTCCCGGTCGCTCTTCATCTCTTCCGACTCGCGAAGGTCGAGCTCGTTGATGCTGCGGGCCGCCCAGCCGTCGGCGACGTGGATCAGCACGATCGAGGCATTGTTGCACGTGCGCGCCAGCTTCCGCACGTGCGCCAGGATCACTTCGTCGTACGGAGAATGCTCGACTGGCACGAGTATGCGGTCGTACATCAGCTCACCGATCCGCGGAAGAATTGGAACAGCAGCCAAATGTTGAGTCCGCCGATGATTAACGCAACAGTGTAGGCGAGCACCTTGAGCCAGGCCGGGTTTACGAACTCGCCCATCTTCCCACTGTCCGAGGTGAACCTGACCAGCGGGAACACTGCAAACGAGAGCTGCATGCTCAGGATCACCTGGCTGAACACGAGGAGCTTGGCGGTGCCGCTTTCACCGAACATGATCGCGACTGTGACGGCGGGAACGATCGCGATTCCCCGGGTGATGAGCCGGCGCAGCCACGGACGGAGCCGGATGCTCAGGAATCCTTCCATCACGATCTGGCCGGCGAGTGTGCCGGTGAGGGTGGAGTTCTGTCCCGACGCGAGAAGCGCCAGCGCGAACACAGTGCTGGCGCCAGCGCCAAGCAGCGGTGTCAGGAGCTTGTATGCGTCCTGGATCTCGCCGACTTCGGCATGCCCGGAAGTGTGAAACGTTGCCGCCGCGATGATGAGAATGGCCGCATTAATGAAGAGCGCGAAGGACAGCGCAATTGTCGAATCGATGAACGCGAAGCGGACTGCTTCGCGCTTGCCCGCCGGCGTCTCCTCGTATTGCCGGGTCTGCACGATGGAGGAGTGCAGATAGAGATTGTGCGGCATGACCGTGGCACCGAGTATCCCAATGCCGATGTAGAGCATCGAGGGATTCTTGACGACCTCTGTCGACGGAATGAACCCGCGCATTACTTCGCCGAATGGCGGCTGTGAGAGAATGACCTCGAATAGGAAACACGCGCCGATGGTTGCGATGAGCGCGATGACCAGCGCCTCGATCAGCCTGAATCCCTTGTTCTGCAGGTAGAGGACGAGCAGCACGTCCAGCGAAGTGATGACGACTCCGTAAGCGATTGGAATGCCGAAGAGCAGTTTGAGCGCGATCGCCGTTCCGATTACTTCCGCGAGATCACACGCCGAGATGGCTATCTCGCAGCCCACCCAGAGCAGGAAACCAACTGGCTTGGAGTAGTGGTCCCGGCATGCCTGCGCGAGGTCGCGTCCGGTGACGACGCCGAGCTTCGATGCGAGTCCCTGGAGCAGAATCGCCATCAGGTTCGAGGCGAGAATGACGCTCAGCAGCGTGTAGCCAAACTGCGCTCCACCCGCGAGATCGGTCGCCCAGTTGCCGGGATCCATGTAACCCACCGCTACGAGGTAGCCGGGCCCGGCGAATGCGAGGACCTTGCGCCACCAACCCTTGCCCGCGACGGGGACGGTTCGATAGACCTCGACCAGCGAGGGAGTGGTGCGTGCCCGTCGCCATCCGGGTGGCGGCGGAACCGGCGGCACTGGTTTCGGCCGGCGAGGTGTCTGGTCGAGCTGGCTCGCCAAAGGGAGGTGGCTCCTGAAAATTATTGAGAAACTACGAAAGAAGTTAGTATGTCCTAACTTTGTCCGCAATGGCAATTCGCACTTCGATTAGGCGATATTCACCCCGTAGGAGTCGCCATTCGCACGCTGACTGACAGCAACTGGTTCCGGTAGTCCGTAATCTTTCGCGGACGACTGCCGCGTTAATTTCCCCGCATCGACGAGAGAACGACACCATGTTGTCCTGGCCCTACACACATCTCCTCATCAATCATTTTCCGGTTGTGCTCAGCATCTCTGCGCTCGCGGTGGCCATTCTTGCGCTGTTTCTGGGACGGAGGGGCCTTTGGCTCACGGCGATGGGCGCGCTCACTGCGGCTGGAGCATCCATCTATCCCGTTCACTTCACGGGGGACGAAGCCGACCACACGCTGAACGACCCGTGGTACATTCACCCGGGCACGATCGAGGCGCACGACAACGCAGCCGGTATTGCGCTGACCGTCATCCTGATTGTAGGAGCGTTCGCGGCCTACTCGTGGTGGCGCTCTCTCAAGAGGCCCGCCGATCTGATTCCCGGTTGGATGCGCGCCGGCGTAGTGGTCGGGGCATTGGCGGCCGTTGGCACCGTGACCTATACCGCCTACCTCGGCGGAAAGATCGTCCACGAGGCGCCCATCCTTCAGCTGAAGCAGCCACCGGCGGGACTGCCGCCCGGTATTGCAGCGGAGCCCGCGAAAGATTAAGCATCCACAAATCTGAAGCAGGGAGCTGTTAGCCAACGACGCTGTATGGCTGGGAGCTTCATACAGGCGTTGATAAGCTCCTGGCTATCACGCGGCCAAGCTTCGGGCTCCTTGCTTCGGTATTCTCGTGACCAGTTCAATCAAACAACCTCAGCACGGAAAATGACGTACGTAATCCTGGTGTAAGCCACCAGTGAGTTATTTAGGCAACCACAATTCGGAGACCATTTTGAAATCGAGACTTCTCCTGTCGCTCGGCGTCGCAGCCGCGACGTTCATCGCTGCGTCATCGTCCGCGCGCGCGCAGGCCGCGGCACCAGGGTATCACGTCGTCCGCCGCATCAATGCCGGCGGTGAAGGCGGCTGGGATTACATAACGGTGGACCCGGAGGGCAATCGACTCTTCCTCTCGCGCGGAACTCACGCGATGGTCATCGATCTCGGCCGGGACTCCGTCATTGGCGACATCCCGAACACAGCCGGAATTCACGGAGTCGCTCTCGCACCGGAGCTCAATCGCGGATTCACCAGCAATGGCCGCGACTCGAGCGTGACGATCTTCGACTACAAGACTCTTGCTCCGATCGCGGTCGTGAAGATTCCGGGCAGGAATCCGGACGCAATCCTCTACGATCCAGCGACGAAGCGCGTCTTCACGTTCAATGGCGGCACCTCCAACGCGACCGCAATCGACGCGACGAATGGAAACGTCCTCGGCACCGTCGACCTCGGCGGCAAGCCGGAGACAGCGGTCAGCGATGGCGGAAAGATCTACGCGAACATCGAGGACAAGAGCGAGATCGCGGTATTCGATCCTAAGACTCTCGTCGTTCAGGCGCGCTGGCCACTTGCGCCGTGCCAGGAGCCGAGCGGACTGGCGATCGATCGCGTGCACCAGCGACTGTTCGCCGGCTGCGGCAACAAGACCATGGCGATCGTCGACATGCGGACCGGCAAGGTAGTCGCGAGTCCGGCCGTTGGAGCGGGAGTAGACGCTGCCGGTTTCGATCCCGGGACGCAGCTTGCGTTCACGTCGAATGGCGAGGGTACGATCACCGTCGTGCACGAGGATACGCCGGACAAGTACACGGTCGTCGAGACGGTGCCGACTCAGCGCGGTGCGCGCACCATGGACGTGAATCCGAAGACCCATCGTCTCTACACGGTCACCTCCGAGTTCGGGCCGACGCCCGCGCCGACCGCTGATCGTCCCCGTCCCCGGCCGCCAATGCTTCCGGGAACGTTCGTGGTTCTTGAACTAGACCGTTAATTCCGGGATCGCGCGGAGGATTGAACATCCACAAAATTCGGTATTCTAGTGACCAGTTCAATCGAGCAACGTCAGACGCTGCGTCCGTATTCTGGTGACCAGCTCAGCCAAGCAACCTCAGAAGCTGCGTCAGTATCCGTTCGGTTATCCCCCAGACGACATGCTCCTCGTGGCGGAACACGCGCGCATTGATCTGAATTCCACGCGCGAACACCGTGTCCTCATGCCACGATTCGGTGCGCACCATCGCGGCGAACGGAAGCCAGAATGACAGCGCGACCTCCGGGCTCAGGACGAGAGGCTCGCCGCGATCCAGTAACGCCACGTACGGACGCACCACGATTGCTGGAAGCCTGATTGACTGCGGGCGCAGATCGTCGAGAGTCCCGATGATCATGCCTTCGCGCGCCAGATCGATCCCGGTTTCCTCGCGCGTCTCCCTGATCGCGGTCTCGGCGAGCGACGCATCGCCCGCCTCCACTCGTCCCCCTGGAAAGGCTATCTGGCCGCTCCAGGGATCGCCCTCATACTCCGCCCGCTTGATGAACAGCAGCTCGAGCGCGCCATCTTTCCCGACGCGAAAGATCAGCGCGACTGCCGCCTTGCGCACTCCCTCTTCCTCCTCGGCCGCCACAGGGCTGTGAGAAGCCAGCGCCGCGCGGATTTTTGCGACGCTCGGCTGCGCAAGGAGATGCGCAACTCGCTCTTCGCTTCCTTCTCTCACGTCATTTCATAGTGGCGTTGCGGGCGAAGAACTTTGCGCTCTCCAGCACGACCTTTTCCAGAACCGATGGGACCTCGGCAAGTGGATGCGTTGCGCTGAAGCCGTGATTCGCGCCCTCGATGAGCCGCAGCGTGCTCATCCCCTTCGACAGCGAGTGAAGGTGCTCGGCTTCCGAGCTGGGCACCGTCTCGTCGCCGGTCCCGTGAATTATCAGCCACGGCGCTTTGATCTTTCCCGCCGCGCCCTCGATGTTGAGCTTCGTCTTTCCGTTCAGCTCGACATCGTCGAGCAAGTCCGTCTCGAGACGCATCACCTGCCCGGTGCGCGAATTGGTGATCTCCGTGTGGCCGCGCTTCCGCCACGTGATCACGTCCTCTGGGGACCAGCGATTCGGATAGGAGATCGCGGCCCAGGTGACCAGCGAATTCACGTCCGCTGCTTCCGATGCCGCGTAGAGAATCGCAACGCCACCGCCGCGCGAATGGCCGAAGAGGCCAAACTTTCCATTGATCCACTTCTTCCTGCGCCCGTACTCCTCGATGAGCTCGAGATCCTCCAGCTCCCGCGAGAACGTGTTGCCGGCGAACGCCTCGGCCTGCACAAACGACTCGCGATCGGCGCCGATCCCGCTTCCCGAGAAATCGAACGTGATCGCGGTGAGCCCGTCCTGTGCCAGCGTGCGCGCGAGATACGGAAAGAACGCCCAGTGCGCGAATCCCTTGAAGCCGTGACAGATGATGACGGATCCGAGCGAATGCTCCGCCGGGTAGGCCTCGCCGCGGATGGAAAGCCCATCCCGGCACGGGATCTCGAACGTCTCGGGCTTAATCGCGCTCGCGCCGGTCATCCCTCGACCTCGCCGTTAATGTCGGCCCATCCCTGAAATCCGCGCGCCATCGACGCGACGTTCTCATATCCCATCTGCTTCATCGTGAGGGCGGCGAGCGCCGAACGGTTTCCGCCCGCGCAGTAGATCACGACCTTTTGATTCCGGTCGATGATGCCTCCCACCTTCGTCTCGAGATTTCCACGCGGCAAATGAGTCGCGTGCGGCAGTCGTCCGAGATTCCATTCGTTGGGCTCTCTGACGTCGAGGTACACGACGCGCTCGTTGCGCGCCTGCATGTCGCGCACCTGTTCCGGTGTCACTTCTTCTATCTGCTGCTTCGCCTCGTCGATCAGGTCCTGTCCGGTCTTGTGAGCCATTGTGCGCGTCAGGATGCGTAGGATGTGACGGTGAGAGTGCGCGTCTTCGTATCGAGCGTCGCCGTGGCACCGAGCGGAAACGTCCACTGCGCGTCGATGTGTCCGACCGGAATTCCGGCGAGGCAGGGAACTCCGAGTGCGTGCGCGGTCTCGCCGAGCACCTCGTCGAACGGGCGGCCGCCACCGCCGGCGTCGTCGGGGCATTTGACGCATTCCCCGAACGCGATCGCCTTGCACCCGGCGAGCGCCCCAGAGAGCCGGAGCTGCTGCAGCATCCGGTCGATGCGGTAGACGGGCTCGTTGATGTCCTCGAGGATGAGGATGCCGTCGGTCAGATCCGGAATGAACGGCGTGCCGCAGAGTGAGGCGAGGACGGCGAGATTGCCGCCGACGAGTCTCCCCTCGGCGGTGCCGGGATTGATCTCGCGCGCCTTGGGCGCGGTGCCGCAGGAATCCGTTTGCATGACGACGGCGCGCTCAAACGAATCGCGCGAGAACTCGCTGAGCGGCTCCCGCGCGGTTGGTCCGTGGTAGGTGACGAGTCTGCACTTTCGCTGCACCGCGGCGTGGAGTGCCGTGATGTCGGAGTATCCGATGATCGCTTTGGGTGTGCGCGACAGCGCGTCATAATCGATGCCCGGCAGGATGCGGATCATTCCATAACCGCCGCGCAGGCACCAGATCCCGTCAATGTTGGGATCTCTCAGCGCGACGTTGATGTCGTGCAGTCTGTCGCGGTCGTGGCCCGCCAGGTATCCAATCCGATCTGTCGCATGAAGCCCTACGTTCGGCTCCCAACCGAAGGCGCGCGCGTTTTCCTGCGCGCGCGCAAGCTCTTCTGGTTTTTGCAGTGGACCGGCTGGAGCGATGAGCGCGACGCGCGCGCCGGACTCGAGCGGTTTCGCACGACGAAAGTGTATTACTGGCACGAAATTATTATTTGTGGCGCGAATTACGCAGTGAGTTCGCTGATTGCATGTTTCTAATATGGCACATGCATTGCTTTTTTCGCTGCCAGTAACAAACACTCCGGAGGGTACAAGAATGGCTGGTACGGAAGAGAAGTTTGGTGCGAAGGGCGGTGGCGGGTCCGGCGGTAGTGGCGGACCCGGCGGCGGCCGTGGTCCAGGCGGTGGAGGTGGCGCCCCGGGCGGCGGTGGTTCTTCCGGCGGCCAAGGCGGTGGTGGAGGCAAGCCCGGCGGCGGCGGCGGACAACAAGGTGGCGGTGGACAAGGCGCTGGCGGCGGTGGTGGCAAACCCGGCGGCGGCGGCGGACAAGGTGGCGGTGGTGGTGGTAAACCCGGCGGCGGCGGTGGTGGGGGCGGCAAGCCCGGCGGTGGTGGCGGCGGCCAGGGCGGTGGAGGCCAGGGCGGCGGTGGCGGTGGACGCCCACCGGGCGGCGGCGGACAAGGTGGTGGCGGTGGTGGGGGTAAACCCGGTGGTGGTGGTGCACCGGGCGGCGGTGGTGGCGGGATGGGAGGAGGCGGTGGTAGTGGCCGTCCGCCCGGAGGTGGGGGCGGCGGAAAGCCTTAACTCTTCCCGTTCCCGCGGGGCGTCGCGTTTTTGCGGCGCCCCGTTTTTTTATTGATGCACTATCCCGCCGCCTTCCTCTGGTCGCTGCCGTGGATCATTCCACCGGTCGTGACGTATTTCCGGCTACGCCACTCGCGCTCGCTGGACGACGAGAGCGACATCCCTCTCGAGAATCCGCCGCTCGTGTCGGTGATCGTTCCCGCGCGCAACGAGGCTCACAACATCGCGCGCTGCGTGACGTCGATTCTCTCGACGACGTACCCGAATCTCGAGCTCATCGTCGTCGACGACAGCTCGACGGATGGAACCGCGCAGATCGCGCGCGAGGCGGCCCAACGTGATCCGCGCGCGCGCTTCATAACATCGCCGCCACTGCCGGAGGGCTGGTTCGGCAAGCAGTGGGCGTGCGCGACCGGCGCGAAAGTCGCGCACGGCAGCGTCCTCCAGTTCACCGACGCCGACACGGTACATGGCGCGGATCTGGTGACGCGTTCGATGAACGCTATGCGCCGCACCAAGGCCCAGCTCTTCTCCGTTGCCGGGCGCCAGGAGCTCGGCGGATTCTGGGAGAAGGTGATCCAGCCGCAGATCTTCATGATCCTCTCGATGCGCTATGGCGGCACGGAGTCGATTACACAGTCGACGAACGTGCGCGACAAGATCGCCAACGGGCAATGTATCTTCGTCACGCACGACAGCTACAACGCGATCGGCGGGCACGCGAGTGTGCGCACGTCGGTGGCGGAAGACCTGATGCTGGCGCAGAGATTTTTTGCCGCACGCAAGAGAGTCGTGATAGTGCTCGGCGTGAACCAGCTATCGACGCGCATGTACGCGTCGCTGCGCGACATAATCGGAGGCTGGCGAAAGAATGTTTTCGCCGGCGGGCTGGACTCGGTGCCGTTCGGGAAAGTAGGCCGGACACTCTTTCCGCTCTTCCTCTTGATGCCGCCACTGATGGAGCTTCTCCCTCCGCTCGTGCTGGTACTGGCGGCGACCGGAGTGGCGACGAGCGGCACGCTGCTCTTGTGGGCGGCGATCTCGGGCACGGCGACACTTGTCTGGTGGATCGTGGCCTACGTCACTATACGGGAGAACCCTCTATATGCGCTGGCGTATCCGCTCGGCGCGCTCGTGCTCCTCTGGATCTTCCTCACCGCGGTAATCCGCGGGCGGCGCGTCAGGTGGAAGGGGCGGACCTACATCTCGCAGTGACATGGGCGCGTGCATCTGGAACTCGCGCCAAGCTGGCGCCGTACGGCATGGAACCCCCCCCCAACCAATCTCATAGGAGAACCAAATGGGACCCGGTGACATCGGAGTGTTCATCGCGCTCATCGGACTCCTCGCGAGCATTGGTGGGCGTTCGAGCCCTAGCGGATTCTTCTCACATCACAGCAGCGATTCGCGTCGCATAGCCACCAAATGATGTAAAGCGGCGACCACGCTCCGGTTACGCTCGATGCGTGCAAAGTCTCGAGCGTGCCCTTGGACTTCTGGGACGTGCCCGCTCAGTCGAGGGAGCGAACTCGATTCTTGGAGAGCTCGGTTTCAGCGGACCTCCGCTGCCACTCGACAGACAAGCTCGGACGACGCTGAGACTCCCCGACAACATCCGCGCCGCGGGGATCGCGCTCGGAGCCGATTGTCTCCGTGGCCTCGTCCTGGAGCTGAACGACGCTTCCGACCTCCGGCAGACGCTTGGGTCGACGGCAAAGGCGCTTTCGACTAGCGCTCCACAATTTCTCTGGATCGTCTGCGCATTCCGGCCAGAAGCCGGCGAGCTTGCGATCGCGTGCTGGTCCTCGGCACGGTCGCGGGTTCGTGTCGACTCACTCGTGTGCCGGGCCGACAAGCTTTACACGAGCGATGCTGAGACTCTGTGCGCGCTCTCCGCGGTGGTTGGCGGATCGGATCTGGTCACTCACTCGCGATGGCTCGATGTTCTCGGTCGCGAGGCAATCACAAGAAGGTTCTTCTCCACTCTTCAAAGCGTCGTTGTCGAGCTTGCCGGTTCTCTGAGCGGGCGAGTACACCAAACCGAGCGGGGCGAGCTCGCATTGCTCTACATCTCGCGCCTCATCTTTCTCTCGTTTCTCGAAACCAGAGGATGGCTCAATGGCGATTTCGGTTTTCTGAGCAACGGATATTCGCGTTGCATCTCCGAAGGCGGACGATACCAGCAGAAAGTGCTGGAGCCTCTCTTCTTCGGAACGCTGAACACGGCTGTGCGCGCACGCTCGGCGCGAGCGAAGCAGTTCGGGCGAATTCCATTTCTCAATGGCGGACTCTTCGCGCGGTCTCATCTCGAGAAGCAGCGACGCACCAGCGTGTTCACCGATGAGTCGTTCGGAAACGCTTACGGCTCCCTTCTCTCTCACTACCGCTTCAGCGGACGCGAAGACTCGGCCGATTGGTCCGAGGCGTCGATCGATCCCGAGATCCTGGGCAAGACGTTCGAGGCTCTCATGGCCGCACCCGACCGAAAAACGAGCGGCGCGTTCTACACGCCCCAGGATCTGGTGGAGGATGTCACCGGGCACGCTCTCGCGTCGCTCCCTGCCGGCACGGATCGCATAGAGACCCTTCGCAGAATCAAGGTCCTGGATCCTGCGTGCGGGTCCGGCGCATTCCTCGTCCACACGCTCGAACGGATCGCGACGCTTCGGAAGGAGAACGGTGAAT